>JABFXB010000003.1 GCA_013361975.1 Dermatophilaceae bacterium | reverse complement strand
CAGTCCGTCGAGGTCCCACGGCTGCGGGCGCCCGGAAGGGGCGCTCGCGGTGATCCCCAACTGCTGGGGGCGAACCGGGTCAGCCTTGAAGGTGAGGTCGAGGTCAAAGGCTCGAGGAGCCGTATCGAAGTCGCGGATCCTGTAGCTGAGGCTGACCCTGACATCCCACTCGACCGACGTGCCGGGAGGCGCCGGCACTGGTGCGGTCGTCTCGCGCAGGTCCGCCAGCTCGAGGTCCTCGACCCCGATGGCGTCCATCCGCTGGAGCACCGCGCCCTGGGCCCTGCGGAGCGCGGCCTGGCTCGGACCGCCGAGCGGTGCGAGCCACGCGCGGGTGTCGTCGCGCTCCGCGGCAGACAGCCGCGCGCGGACCAGCGACGCGACGGACTGCAGCCTGACGGCCGCCCAGCGCTCGGGTGGGATGTCCGCCGCAACGGCGCCCGGGGAAGGCGTGGCGACGCCCGGGGACGCCGGCGCCGAGATCGGCGCGTCCGTACGCTCCGGCGCGGTGGCCGTGCAGGCGGTCAGCGCGAGGCAGGCGGAGGCCGCGACGGCCGTGACAGCCGGCCGCCCGAGAGCCGCCCACCTCGTCACCGGGGCGGGTCTACGGGTTGGGCTCGGCACCGCGTCATCGTGCCACGCCCGCCTCGAACCGGCCTGCACGTTCCCGGGGGCCCGGCCCCGAGCCGGGTCGAGCCCGATCGAGCCCGATCGAGCCCCCGTCGAGCCCAGACGGGTTCAGACGGGTTCAGACGGCCCAGCGGGTGCCGGTCGCCTGCGTCGGCGCGCCTTCCGCGCGGTCGAGCTGGGCGCGGGCGGCGTTGGCCGTGGCGGTCGTCACGAGGCCGGCCGACAGGAAGGCGGACACGGCCCGACGCTCGGCGCGGTCGAGCGGTGCGGTGTCGGGCGTCGGCGACGGGGCCACCGCACCCGCGAGGTCGGCGAACCCCGTGCCGCCCGCCCGGGTGCCCAGCCGGAGCGGAGTCTCGGTCAGCGCCGTCACCATGCAGTCAGCGCAGTGGACGTCCCGCACCGGGCAGGTCTGGCAGTCGACGAGCATCATCGTTGTTTCCACCCTTCGTCTCTCGTTGCGATCTGTCGTGGAAGACGCTAAGGGCGCCCACCGACAGCGCCCCGTTCGGTCACGAGCGCGGCAGGCGACGCCGCGCCTCCGGGGCGATGTCGGCGCACCCGCCTACGGTCGGGGCATGCAGGCGATCCAGGCGACGTTCGACGACCTCGGCACCTCCCTCGCCGGGGTCACCTTCGTCGTGGTCGACCTCGAGACCACCGGCGGCACGCCGGCGCAGTGCGGCATCACCGAGATCGGCGCCGTGAAGGTGCGCGGCGGCGAGGTCCTCGGCGAGTTCCAGACGCTCGTCAACCCTGCAGAGCCGATCCCGGCGTTCATCTCGGTGCTCACCGGCATCACCGACTCGATGGTGCGCGACGCGCCCCGCATCGAGAGCGCGCTGCCCCAGTTCCTCGAGTTCGCCGCCGGCAGCGTCCTCGTGGCCCACAACGCCGGCTTCGACATCGGCTTCCTCAAGGCCGCCGCCGCGCGCGTCGGCTCGCCGTGGCCCGGGTTCGCCGTGCTCGACACGCTCCAGCTGGCCCGGCAGCTCGTCGTGCGCGACGAGTCGCCGAACCACCGCCTCTCCTCGCTGGCCCAGGTGTTCGGCTCCCCCACCACGCCCGACCACCGGGCGCTGCACGACGCCCGGGCCACCGTCGACGTCCTCCACGGTCTCATCGAGCGGGTCGGCAACCTCGGGGTCCACACCCTGGAGGAGCTGTCCAGCTACAGCTCACGGGTCACCCCGGCGCAGCGTCGCAAGCGCTTCCTCGCCGATCCGCTGCCCAGCTCCCCCGGTGTCTACCTCTTCAAGGACGGCAGCGACCGCGTCCTCTACGTCGGCACGAGCCGCGACATCCGCACCCGGGTGCGCAGTTACTTCACCGCCTCGGAGCAACGCAGCCGCATGGCCGAGATGGTGCGGCTCGCCCACGTGGTCCACCCCATCGTCTGCCAGACCTCGCTCGAGGCCCAGGTGCGCGAGCTGCGGCTCATCGACGAGCACAAGCCCCGCTTCAACCGCCGGTCCAAGGACGGCCGCAAGGCCGTCTGGGTCAAGCTCACCCAGGAGCGGTTCCCGCGACTGTCGATCGTGAAGCAGGTGCGCGACGACGATGCCCACTACATCGGCCCGTTCCGCTCCCGGATGGCCGCGCAGGCCGCTGTCGACGCGGTCCACGAGGTGGTCCCGCTGCGTCAGTGCACCGGTCGGGTCACCGGCCGCGGCACGGCCTGCGCACTCGCCGACATGGGGCGCTGCGGGGCGCCCTGCACCGGCGCGCAGTCCGAGGATGACTACGCGATCGTGGTGGCCGACTGCCGGGCCATCTTCACCGGCAACGCACGCCCCGGCGCCGACCTGCTGCGCGCGCGCCTCGAGGAGCTCGCGTCGCAGGAGCGCTTCGAGGACGCAGCCCGCGTGCGAGACCGTTTCCTCCAGCTCGTCCGTGGCGCCGCGCGGGCGCAGCGACTGGCACCGCTGACCCGCTCCCCCGAGATCGTCGCGGCCCGACGCAGCGACACCGGCGGCTGGGAGCTCGTCTGCATCCGGCACGGTCGCCTCGCCGGCACCGCAGTCAGCCCACGAGGCGCCGACCCCATGCCCTACGTCGCCTCCATGCGGGCCACCGCCGAGGTCGTGCCGCCGCCGACGTCCGACCGCCCGTCGGCGCTGACCGAGGAGACCGAGATCCTGCTGCGCTGGCTGGAGCAACCGGGGGTTCGCATCGTCGAGCTCGACGGCCTCTGGACCTGTCCGGTCGGCGGTGCCGGGTCGGTACGCACCGAGCTCGAGCCAGCGGTCGCCTCCGCCCGCGACGTCGTCGGGTTCGACGACGACGTGTCCTCGGCCGGCACGGTCGGCACCGTCGGTCGTGCCGGTCGCCACGGTCACCGCGACCGGCTGCGCCCAGCCGGGTCGAAGTCGAGTAGCAGTCAGGTAGCAGTCGGGTAGCCGGCCCGTCACCGCCGAGTCGTCGCCGACGGGCGCGACTCGGGCCTCGGGTGGCTGGGGCTAGGGTGTCCTCGTGATCACCGCCATCGTCATGATCAGCTGCGAGGTCGACCGCATCCCGGAGGTGGCCGAGGCCGTCGCCGAGATCCCGGCGGTGTCGGAGGTCTACTCCGTGACCGGCGACGCCGACCTCATCGCCATGGTGCGGGTCAAGGCGCACGAGGAGTTCGCCGACGTCATCGCCGACCGTCTCAACAAGGTGCAGGGCATCGTCGGCACGTCGACGCACATCGCGTTCCGCACCTACTCGTCGCACGATCTCGAGGCAGCCTTCAGCCTCGGCCTCGAAGGCGAGTAGGCGCAGCAGTCAGCGGCGCGTCGCCGCCACCCAGCGATCGACCACCGAAGCCGCTGCACCACTGTCGATGGCCTGCGCCGCGACGTCCATCGCCGACCGGAGGTCCGCGTCGAAGTCCGCCGGCGAGCTGCCCGAGTCGGGCCGGGTCAGGGCCAGGGCGATGCCCGCGTTGAGCAACACCGCGTCACGCACGGCACCACTGGCGCCCGCGAACGTCTCACGCACGACCCCCGCGTTGTGGGCGGCGTCGCCGCCCCGCAGCGACTCGATCGGGTGCAGCTCCAGGCCCAGACGGGTGGGATCGACCGAGTGCTCGGTGACCGAGCCGCCGCGGACCCACCACACGTGGGTCGTGGTGGACACGGTGACCTCGTCGAGCCCGTCGTCGCCACGGAACACGGCCGCATCCTTGCCGCGGTCGGCGAAGACCCCGGCGAGCAGCGGCGCCATGCGTGCGTCGGCACAGCCCACAGCGGCATACGTCGGCTGGGCCGGGTTGGTGAGCGGCCCCAGGAAGTTGAACGCGGTGCCGACGCCGAGGTCGCGGCGCGGCACGGCGGTGTGACGGAACGACGGGTGGAAGGTCTGGGCGAAGCAGAAGGTGATGCCCGCCTCCTCCGCGACCTCGACGACCCGCTCGGGCGGTAGCGACAGGTCGATGCCGAGGGCCTCGAGGACGTCGGCCGAGCCGGACGACGAGGAAGCGGCGCGGTTGCCGTGCTTGACGAGGCGGACGCCGGCGGCGGCGGCCACCATCGACGACATCGTCGAGATGTTGACGGTGTGGGCGCGGTCACCGCCCGTGCCGACGATGTCGAGACTCGGACCCGGCACCTCGATGCGTCGCGCGTGGGCGAGCATCTGCTCGGCCAGGCCCCGCATCTCGTCGATGCTCTCGCCCTTGGCCCGTAGTCCGACGAGGAAGCCCGCCACCTGCGAGGCCGTGGCCTCGCCCTCCATGATCTGGTTCATGGCCCACTCGGCCGTCGCGCGGTCGAGGTCGCGACCCGCGATGAGGTCGGTGAGCAGTCCTGACCAGGTCGTGCCGTCCTGCCCCACGATCAGGCCGTGTGCACGCCCGCGCGCGCGAGCGTTGCGATGGCGGAGGTCAGGGCGATCGGGTCGAGCGGGTGCGGCACGGCGAGGTCGGCCTGCGACCACGCCGCGAGCCAGCTGTCCTGGGGGCGACCCGTGAGGACGATGATCGGCGGGCACTCGAAGATCTCGTTCTTCAGCTGGCGGGCCAGGCCGAGACCGCCGACCTTGGCCGCCTCGCCGTCGAGCACGAGGATGTCGAAGCGCTCGGAGTCGACCGCCGACACCACGGCGTCGGCCGTGGCGCACTCGTGCCAGCGGGTCACCTCGACGTCCTTGGCCGGCCGGCGCCCCACGGCGGCGCGCACGGCGTCGCGCGTCGTGAAGTCGTCGCTGTAGAGCAGCACGCTCACCTGGGCCACCCGCTTGGTCGACGCGGCGGCCGTGGCGATCTCGGTGGACGTTCCCTGCGCTGCACTGTCGTTCGAGGCGGTCATGCGCCCGATGCTACCGGGGAGCCGATGCCCTGCCGCACCGACCTCCCGGCCCTCGCGACGGTGTCGCGGCACCCCGGGGACGGCCGCTCCGGAGGGCGTGGGAGGGTGGCTCCCGGACGGCCCCCAGCACGGCTGTTCAGGGTTCGTGTCGGAATGGTCACGAATCCTCTACACCCGCGCGAGAAACGGCCCCGTAGCGGGGGGTCCCTCGCACAGCCGGACAGGAATGTGGGAATAATGTCCAACGTGGCGACAGCATCAGCAGTTCCTTCAAGCGCAG
>JABFXB010000180.1 GCA_013361975.1 Dermatophilaceae bacterium | reverse complement strand
CGCTCGCCGGCCACGCGCGGGATGCGCGGACGGTCGTCGTCGGCCCAGACGGGTGCGAAGTCGTCGTCGTCCAGCCCGGACTCCGAGCGTCGGTCGGCCGCGGGAGTGTCCACCATGCGCGTCACTCTGCCACCCCTGAGGACCTCGCGGCAGGCTGCCCGAAGTCACTTAGCACGCATGTTTCGCATAAGCAAGGCCCATCCTTGACGCGCGTTCGCGCCCGCGACGAATCTGGTTGTCCATGAGGCCCATCCGGGGTCGCGACAAGGAGGTCGCAATGGATCAGCAGGTGATGAACCGTCGGCGAGTCCTGGCGGGAGCGGGTGCTGCAGGGGCCGTGGCGGTCGGCAGCGTGGCCGGCGCCTCGTCCGCATCGGCGAGCGACGGCGGTCCACGCCCGAGCGGCAGCTGGGTGATCAACCGGAAGGACGACCCGCCGAGCACCGACATGGCGAAGACGGTCGTCAGCTTCGCCGCCGGTCGCGTCATCGTCGTGCACGACATCGCGCCGGCCGGTCCCCCCGGGACGGGGACGTGGGCGTCGTCGGGCGACGGCGGCTTCAAGGCGACGTTCTGGTTCGGTCAGCCCGGACCCGGCGGCCCGGGCAGCCCGGGCGTCACCATCCGCGTCCGCGTTCGTGGCAAGGCGCGCAGGTACACGATCTCGGGCACCTACCGGTTCTCGGTCTTCGACCCCTCTGGCGCCGTGGTCCAGAGCGGCACGGGCTCCTTCAGCGGCCACCCGATCGAGGCCTGACCGCTCGCCTCCGCAAGAGGACGCCCCCGGCATAGGTGCTCGGACGACGCGGCCCCGAGCACGTATGCCGTCCGGCTGGGAAGTGATTCCGCCGTGCGGGTCTGTCGATGGCAGGCCCGCACGCCTTCGTTGGTTAGCCTGCTGGAATGACGGACGCCCCCAGGACCGACCCTGCCCTCCAGGCCGAGTCGTCGGGCGATCCCCGCGCCGACCGTGTGACGGCGGCGGTGCGCACCTGGCAGCGCACTCTCGTCGACCTCGGCGGCCGCAACACGCTGCTCTGGTACCGCGACCTGGCCTCGGGCACGCTCGACCTCACGACCGCCCACCCCGGCGGTGTCTCGATGCTGCTCGCCGGGCGCCGCACGCGCCTGTCCGACCTGGTGCGCGAGCCGGTCGCCTTCGACGAGGCACGGCGCCGGGCCCGGGCCATCCGGTCCAAGGCGCTCGAGCTGCGCGAGGAGCGCGGCATCGCGGCGGGCTTCGTCGCGATCGGGATGGCGACCTGGTCGGTGCCCCGCGCAGCCCGCCCGCCGGCCGCGCCGGTGCTGCTCCGGTCGTGCGTGCTCCGGCCCACCGGGGCGGCGCAGGAGGACTTCGAGATCGACCTCGGCCCCGAGGTGGAGCTGAACCCCGTGCTGGGCGAGTACCTCCGCTCCGAGCAGGGCATCGAGATCGACGGCGACTCGCTCGCCGACCTCGCCACCGTCGGCAACGGCTTCGACCCCTACCCCGTGTATGCCGCCCTGGGCCACGAGTGCGCCGCCGTGCCCGAGTTCGCGATCGCGCCCCGGCTCGTGCTGGGCACCTTCTCCTACGCCAAGCTGCCCATGGTCGCCGACCTCGCCCTGCAGGGTGACAGCCTCGCCGACCACGACGTCGTGGCGGCCCTCGCGGGCGACGAGTCCGCTCTCGGTGCCGTGCGGCTGCGCGTGCCCGAGAGCGAGCCCGACCCGGACCCCGAGCACGAGCACCTCGTCCTCGACGCCGACTCGTCGCAGCACGCCGCCATCGACGCCGTGCGCGCCGGCGCGCACCTCGTCATCAAGGGGCCTCCCGGCACGGGCAAGTCGCAGACCATCGTCAACCTCATCGCCTCGCTGGCGGCCGAGGGCAAGTCGACGCTCTTCGTCGCCGAGAAGCGGGCGGCCATCGACGCCGTACTCAGCCGACTCGACCGGCTCGGGCTCGGCGACCTCGTGCTCGACGCGTACGACGGCCCGACGAACAAGCGCGCCACGGCGCAGCAGTTCGCGCGAAGCCTCGATGCGGCGATGGAGAACGACGGTCCCGTCAGCGACCGCACCACCGTGACGCTGCGCGAGCGTCGGGCCCGGCTCCAGACGCACCTGCAGGCGCTGCACGCCGTCCGTGACCCGTGGGGCGTGTCGGCGCACGAGGCGCAGGAGGCGCTCGTCGAGCTCGGCACCCGCACGCCCGCGCCGACGAGCCACGTGCGCATCGGGGGCCGCGAGCTCGCCGGCCTCAGCCGCAACCGGGCCGTGGAGCTCGGTCGCCGGCTGCGCGACGCCGCGGGCCTCGGCGCGTGGACGCGTGACGGCGACGACCCCTGGTACGCCGCCCGCATCCTCACCGCCGACGACGCCTCCAAGGCCCTCGACATCACGACCCGCCACAGCACGAGCGGGCTCGACGACGCCGCGCGACAGCTGAACGCCATCTTGTCGGAATCGCATGTGCCGGAAGCGAACTCGCTGGAGGACTGGAAGGCCGCGTTCGCGACCATGGCCGACGTCCGCGAGACCCTCGAGGTGTTCCGTCCCGAGGTCTTCGACATCCCGCTCAAGGAGCACATCGCGGCGACGGCGACCCGCGACTGGCGCGACAACCGCGAGATCGAGATGGGCTGGCTCGAGCGGTGGCGCATCCGCCAGCAGACCAAGCGTCTCCTCCGGCCCGGCCGTCCCCCGGCGAACCTCCACGAGGAGCTCGTGTCGGCGAGCGAGCAGCGGGAGCACTGGTTCGAGCTGGTGGGCGGCGGCGGCCGTCCCGAGATCTCGCCGCGGCTCGACGAGGGCCTGGCGCTGCTCGGCAGCCTGACCGCAGACCTCGAGTGGCTCGACGACCGGCTCCAGCCGGGCCCGGACGGGCAGACGCTGACCTCGCTGCCGCTGGCCCGTCTGCGAGAGAGGTTGAAGGCGCTCGCCGCCCGTCCCGACCGCATCGCCGTGCTGCCGCAGGTGACCGCCGTCCTCGACGAGATGCGCGCGGCCGGCCTCGGGCCCCTCGTCGACGACCTCGCGCGACGCGGCACACCCACCGAGCAGGTCACTGCGGAGGTCGAGCACGTCTGGTGGGCCTCGCTCGCGCAGGAGATCACGGTGCGCGACCCCGCCTACGGCGCCCACGACGGGGCCGGCCTGCGCCGCGACGTCGCCGAGTTCGCCGAGGCCGACCGCGACCACCAGAAGGCGACCGTCGAGCGGGTGCGTTCGGCCGTGGCGCGCAACGTACGAGAAGTGCTGTCCGACAACCCCGCCCACGAGGCGCTCGTGCGGGCCGAAGCGGGCAAGGCCCGGCGCCACAAGCCGCTGCGCGACCTCATGCCGCAGGCGTCGACCACCCTGACGGCGATCAAGCCGTGCTGGGCGATGAGCCCGCTCGTCGTCGCCTCGACCCTGCCGCCCGGCCGCTGGTTCGACGTCGTCATCTTCGACGAGGCCTCCCAGGTGCAGCCCGCCCAGGCGATCTCGGCGATCTCACGGGCGCGACAGGTCGTCGTCGCCGGCGACGAGCGACAGCTGCCGCCGACGAACTTCTTCACCGTGGTCTCCGACGACGAGTCCGACAGCTCTGCGGGCGCCGACGACGCGCTCACGGAGGGCTTCGAGTCGGTCCTCGACGTGCTCGCCGCCGCCCTGCCGACGCGCAACCTCACCTGGCACTACCGCAGCCGCGACGAGCGCCTCATCGCCTTCGCCAACCAGTCGATGTACGACGGCCGGCTCACGACGTTCCCCGGCACCTCGATCGACTCGGCCGTCACGTTCGAGCCGGTCGACGGCCAGGCCGAGGTGCAGCCCGGCGTCGACGCGATCGAGACGACCGACGGCGAGGTCGCCCGAGTCGTCGAGCTCGTGCTCGAGCACGCCCGCAACAGGCCCAGCGAGTCCCTGGGCGTCATCGCCCTCGGCATCAAGCACGCCGACCGGCTCGAGCACGCCATCACCGAGGCCCTCAGGAGCGCGCCCGACGTCGCGGCGTTCTTCGACGAGGCCCGTGAGGAGCGCTTCTTCGTCAAGAACCTCGAGCGCGTCCAGGGCGACGAGCGCGACGCCATCATCCTGTCGATCGGCTACGGCAAGACCCCGCACGGCCGCGTGCTGCACCGCTTCGGCCCCCTCAACAACGAGGGCGGCGAGCGGCGCCTCAACGTCGCGATCACCCGTGCCCGCGCACGGATGACGGTCGTCTCGGCGCTGCGAGCCGCCGACCTCGACCCGAGCCGTCTCAAGGCCCGCGGGGCGACCATGCTGCGCGACTTCCTGGCGTATGCCGAGAGCCGCGGCGTGGCTGCCGACGACGGCACGCTCTTCGCAGCGGCGCCTGCGACGAGCGACCCGCTGCGCAGCGACCTCGCCCGACGGCTGCGTCGCGAGGGGCTCACCGTGCACGAGGACTACGGCACGGCGAGCCACCGCATCGACATCGCGATCGAGGACCCCTACCACCGGGGCCGCGCGCTCGTCGCCGTCGAGACGGACGGCGACCGGTACGCCGCCCTGCGCAGCACGCGCGACCGTGACCGTCTGCGCCCCGAGCAGCTCGCCCGCCTCGGCTGGGTGCACGAGCGGGTCTGGACCACCGACCTGTTCCGTGACCCCGCCCGCGAGATCGCCCGGCTGCTCACCGTCGCCCGCACCGCGTCACCGCCTCCGCCCCCGCCTCCGCCCCCGCAGCCCGAGGCTGCGGCGCAGCCGGCGGACGCCCCCGGGACCGACTCCGGCGGCCCGTCGGCCGACGGCGCGGCACCCGTCCACGGCTCGGGTGCCGAGAGCGCGGCCGACCCGAAGGCCGATGAGGGACAGGGTGGCTCCGGCACGTCCGGAGACGCCGAGCCAGCCGGCGAGGCGCCGGCGGCTGCACGTCCCGCCAAGCGCAAGCGCCGCCGGGTGTTCCGCAAGGGCACGGCCGACACTGCCGCCGACGGCGGTGACCGAGCCGAGCCAGGCGCCGGTCTGCGGCACAGCAGTGACGAGCTGGACCTGGGCTGGGGTGACCGTCCGTCCGGCTCGGGTGTGGGCGACCGCTGGCTCGAGGAGCAGCGCCCTCCGCACTACGAGTGAGGCACCCGGTCCATCAGCCGGCCCCTGCGCCGCGGTCATGGAATGTCGCGCGGCCCTGCGGCGTTGAGGGCCGCATGAACACGACGACTCCGTTCTCGCTGCGACTCTCGTGGGCCGAGGGTCTGTTCGAGCGAGGT
>JABFXB010000477.1 GCA_013361975.1 Dermatophilaceae bacterium | reverse complement strand
CTCGCGGACCGTGCCCCACTGGCGGCCCGAGAGGTAGGGGCCCCAGAGGCGCCAGGGGGCGTCGTGGCCGGGGGAGTCGGCGAGCCGGACGTGCTCGGGGCTGGGCGGCTCGTCCGGGTGGAGCGGGCTGTTCATCCGCACATCGTGACGTATCCAGGTGTCACGTGCGTTACGCCGGGTCGCCTGGCGCCCGGCCGGCGCGGTTGAGCCGCGTGCGAGACGAGGCTCCGCGCGCTGGTGGCTGGCTCGCGTGGTGCGCCCGGCGTGCCGGCCACCGACCCGCGGAGCGACCCGGACCGCGCGGCTGGTTGACGCGTCGAGAGCACCCCTTCGCGGCTCCTAGACTGGAGGGGTTGTCCGGCCGCTGACGTAGTGCGGCACCCGATAGGAGGAATGCCGTGATCGTCGCCACCGGGATCGAGCTGCGCGCAGGCGCACGCCTGCTGCTCGAGGACGCCAGCTTCCGCATCGACTCGGGCGACCGCATCGGTCTGGTGGGGCGCAACGGGGCCGGCAAGACGACCCTGACGAAGGTGCTCGCGGGGGAGGGCATGCCGGCGGCCGGCACCGTCACGCGTACGGGCGCGGTCGGCTACCTCCCGCAGGACCCCCGCACCGGCGACCTCGAGATCCTCGCCCGCGACCGCATCCTCTCGGCACGCGGCCTCGACACGATCGTGCACCAGCGCGCCGAGGCAGAGGCGCGGATGGGCAGCGACGACGAGAAGGTCCGCGACAAGGCGATGCGCAAGTACGCGCGTCTCGAGGTGGAGTTCGAGGCACAGGGCGGGTATGCCGCCGAGTCGGAGGCGGCGTCCATCGCGAGCGCCCTCGGCCTCGAGGAGCGCATCCTGTCGCAGCCGCTGCGGACGCTGTCCGGTGGTCAGCGTCGCCGTGTCGAGCTGTCGCGAATCCTGTTCTCCGGCAACGAGACCCTGCTCCTCGACGAGCCGACCAACCACCTCGACGCCGACTCGATCGTCTGGCTGCGCGAGTACCTCCGCGCCTACAAGGGCGGCCTCATCATCATCAGCCACGACGCCGAGATGCTCGACGCCGTCGTCAACAAGGTCTACCACCTCGACGCGAACCGCTCGGCGCTCGACGTCTACAACGTCAACTGGAAGACCTACCTGCAGCAGCGCGAGACCGACGAGAAGCGCCGCCGCCGCGAGCTGCAGAACGCCCAGAAGAAGGCCGGGGCGCTGCTCGCGCAGGCCGACAAGATGCGCGCCAAGGCGACCAAGGCTGTCGCCGCCCAGAACATGGCCAAGCGTGCCGAGCGCCTGCTCGCGGGGGTGGAGGGCGAGCGGGTGCAGGACAAGGTGGCCAAGCTGCGCTTCCCGAAGCCGGCCGCCTGCGGCAAGACGCCGCTACGTGCCTCGGGCCTGTCTCGCTCGTACGGCTCGCTCGAGGTGTTCACCGACGTCGACCTCGCGATCGACCGGGGGAGCAAGGTCGTCGTCCTCGGCCTCAACGGCGCAGGCAAGACGACCCTGCTGCGCATGCTCGCCGGCGTCGACACGCCCGACACCGGCGAGGTCGAGCCCGGCCACGGGCTGCGCCTCGGCTACTACGCCCAGGAGCACGAGAACCTCGACGTCGACCGCACGGTGCTCGAGAACATGAAGTCGTCGGCCCCCGAGCTGGGCGAGACCGACGTGCGCAAGGTGCTCGGGTCGTTCCTCTTCTCCGGCGACGACGTGCTCAAGCCGGCCGGCGTCCTCTCCGGTGGCGAGAAGACGCGCCTGTCGCTCGCCATGCTCGTCGTGTCGTCGGCCAACGTGCTGCTGCTCGACGAGCCGACCAACAACCTCGACCCGGCCTCGCGCGCCGAGATCCTCGGGGCCCTCAAGACGTACGAGGGCGCCGTCGTGCTCGTCACCCACGACGAGGGGGCGGTCGACGCCCTCGAGCCGGAGCGCATCCTCCTCCTGCCCGACGGCGTCGAGGACCTCTGGGGCCCCGACTACAAGGACCTCATCTCGCTCGCGTGACCGCTTCGTGATCGCGGTGTCGCGGATAAGCAGAAGTTTTGGATCGCATGATGGATGGTTATTGAATCTGGCGGGTCGCGCCGCCACACTGGCTGTCATGCCCGACCACCACCTCAGCTGCCCGTTCTGCACGGGCGACGACGTGACGCCGTTCCCCGACCCGACCGCAGCCTGGTCGTGCCTGGACTGTGCCCGCGTCTTCCGGGTGGAGGTCGTGCAGCCCGCCTCGGTGAGCGGCTGGGGCGTCATGCGGGTCGTGCCCCCGAGCCCGGTGATGGGCGCCACGCCCACCGCGGCATGAGGTGACCGGTCGGTAGCCTGCGTCCATGACGCACCCCCACCTCAGGGTCGAGACCGACGGGCCCGTCCGCACGATCACGCTCGACCACCCCGAGAAGCGCAACGCCCAGACGCCCTCGATGTGGGCGGCGCTCGCCGACGAGGCTCGCTCCCTCCCCGAGGAGGTACGCGTCGTCGTCCTGCGCGGGGCGGGTGACGCCTTCTCCGCCGGCATCGACACCGCGATGTTCACGCCCGGGGGCGTGCCCGGCGAGGAGAGCGTGGCCCAGCTCGCGGCCGGCGGACCCGAGGCGACCCAGCGGGGCATCGCGGCCTACCAGGAGGGCTTCACGGCCTGGGGCGAGTGCGCGGCGGTCGTCGTCGCCGAGGTGCACGGCTACGCGATCGGTGCCGGGTTCCAGCTCGCGCTCGCCGCCGACCTGCGAATCGCGGCGCTCGACGCGTGGTTCGCGATGCGCGAGACGAGCCTCGGGCTCGTGCCTGACCTCGGCGGCACCGGCCCGCTCGTGCACCTCGTCGGCTACGCCCGCGCGCTGGAGATCTGCGCCACCGGCCGCAAGGTGTCTGCGCCCGAGGCCCTGGACATCGGACTCGTCGGGTCGCTCGCGCCCGCTGCCGACCTCGCGGAGGCCACCGGGTCACTCGTCGAGGCTCTCCTCGCCGCCCCGGCGCCGGCTCTGCGCGCCCTCAAGCCCCTGCTGCGCGGCGCCGTCGACGCCGACCGCGCCACCCAGCTGGGCCGCGAGCGGGAGGCCCAGACGGGGCTGCTCCAGGGGATGCTCGGCGGCTTCGGCGGCTGACGGCCGACGTCGGCCGTGGCCCCGACGACCGGGTCGGGGAATCGCTGTCACCACCTCGCGGTTGGATCGGAGGAGGACAGGAGGTGGTTGCGTGGGCATGCAGCCGTGGATGGCGATGAGGTCCATGTCGCGGGACTCGTCGGTGGCAGAGCAGTCGCTGCGCCCCGGCACGCGCCGCCGCGTCCTGACGTATGCCGCCCCCTACAAGAAGGCGATCGCCGCCTTCCTCGCTGTGGTCGTGCTCGACTCGGTGCTCGTCGTCACCGTGCCGCTCCTGCTCAAGAGCCTCGTCGACGACGGCGTGATCCCCAAGGACTCCTCCGTCGTCGTGCGTCTCGCGCTCCTCGTGGCCGGCATCGCCGTGCTCGACGCCCTGCTGACCGTCGTGTCGCGGTGGTTCTCCTCACGCATCGGTGAGGGTCTGATCAACGACCTGCGCACCCAGGTCTTCGCACACGTGCTGCGCCAGCCGATCGCCTTCTTCACGCGTGCCCAGACCGGCTCACTCGTGTCGCGCCTCAACAACGACGTCGTCGGCGCCCAGCAGGCCTTCACGTCCGTGCTGTCCAACGTCGTCTCCAACATCGTGTCGGTCGCCCTCGTCGTGGGCGCCATGCTCGCCCTCTCGTGGCAGCTGACGCTCGGCTCGCTGCTGCTCGTGCCGCTCTTCCTCGTCCCGGCCAAGCTCATGGGCAAGCGCCTCGCCGGCCTCGCGCACCGGCAGATGACCCTCAACGCCGACATGGGCACGCGCATGACCGAGCGGTTCAACGTCGCCGGCGCCCTGCTGGTCAAGCTCTTCGGCAACCCCGTGCGCGAGGAGGCCGAGTACGCCGACCGCGCCGGCCGCGTCCGTGACATCGGCGTCCAGATCGCGCTGAACCGCACGGTCTTCATGGCTGCCCTGACCGCGGTCGCCGCGCTCGCCACCGCGATGGTCTACGGCTTCGGCGGCGTCATGGCCGTGAGCGGCAGCCTGTCGGTCGGCACCCTGCTCGCCCTGGCCGCGCTGCTCGCCCGGCTCTACGGCCCGCTCACCTCGTTGTCCAACGTCCGTGTCGACATCATGACGGCGCTCATCTCGTTCGAGCGGGTTTTCGAGGTGCTCGACCTCGAGCCGCTCGTCAAGGAGCGCGCCGGCGCCGTCGACCTGCCGGCCGGGCCGCTCGCGGTCGAGCTCGACGACGTCTCCTTCCGCTACCCGTCCGCAGACGAGGTGTCGCTCGCCTCCCTCGAGTCCGTCGCGTCCGGCGACCGGCGGGGCAGCGGCGTCGTGCTGCACGACGTGTCGCTCACCGCACCGGCCGGGCACCTGGTTGCCCTCGTCGGTCCGTCGGGTGCCGGCAAGACCACCCTGACCTCCCTCGTCTCCCGCCTGTACGACCCCAGCGAGGGGTCGGTCCGCGTCGGCGGTCGCGACCTGCGCGACGTGACCATGTCGTCGCTGCGCGACCGCATCGGCGTCGTCACCCAGGAGGCCCACCTCTTCCACGACACCATCCGGGCCAACCTGCTCTACGCCCGGCCCGACACCACCGACGACGAGATCCACGCGGCACTGCGCGCGGCCCAGATCAGCGAGCTGGTCTCCGAGCTGCCCGAGGGCCTCGACACCGTCGTCGGTGACCGCGGGCACCGCCTCAGCGGCGGCGAGAAGCAGCGCCTCGCCATCGCCCGGCTGCTGCTCAAGGCCCCCGACGTCGTCGTGCTCGACGAAGCCACCGCCCACCTCGACTCCGAGTCGGAGGTGGCCGTGCAGCGGGCGCTCGACGCCGCCCTCGAGGGACGCACGTCGATCGTCATCGCACACCGCCTCTCCACCATCCGCCAGGCCGACCTCATCGTCGTGCTCGACCACGGGCGGGTCGTCGAGACGGGCCGGCACGCCGACCTCCTCGCCGCGGGTGGCCTCTACGCCGACCTGCACGCCACCCAGTTCGACGACCGGGCGGTCGAGCACGCCGACCGCTACGGGCGCGTCGCCGCCGCGGGCTCGGCGACCGACGCCCTCGACCCCGTCTGACCACCTGCGCCCGCCACCGGGTGCCCGCGCGCCGGCGCTCAGCCCGAGACGCGCTCCTCGAGGCCGGCTGCGAGGCCGGCGATGGTGA
>JABFXB010000388.1 GCA_013361975.1 Dermatophilaceae bacterium | reverse complement strand
ACCGAGGCCCCGTTCGCGCATCAGTGCGACGGACGCCTGGAGCCCCTGGTCACTCATGGCCATCACCTTACGATGGGCCGTATGTGCCGCAGCCGAGTGCGGGAGATGTGGACCCCGTGAGCGCTCCCGACAAGCGTGACCTCCGTCACGCGGCGCGGGCGCGGCGGCGCGAGCTCGCCGCCGCGATGGACCGCGAGGCCTCGTCGACGGCACTCGCGGAGGCCGTGCTGCGCTTCGTCCCCGACCCCGCTCGGGTGGCCGTCTACGAGTCGCTGCCCGACGAGCCGCCGACCGGCCTGCTCGTCGAGGCTCTGCTCGACACCGGGCACGAGGTCATCGTGCCCGTGGTCCTCGACGACTACTCGCTCCAGTGGAGGTATGCCGTCCGCGGCGCCACGGGCGACCGGGTGACCGTGAGCCGCCCCGCCCGTCTCGGGCACTCCCCCATCTCGCAGGACCAGGACGGCTGGCTCGGCACCGACGCCCTCGCGACGTGCGACCTCGTCGTCACGCCCGGCCTCTCGGTCGACGCGCACGGCACGCGTCTCGGCCAGGGCGGCGGCTGCTACGACCGCGCCCTGCTGCACCGCGACCCCGCCGCACCGGTCATCACGCTGCTGCACGAGGGCGAGCAGAGCGAGGCCGACCTGCCGAGCGACGACCACGACGTGCCCGTCGACGGCTACGTGACGACGACGGGTCGAGTCGTGCGGCTGCGTCACGACGCCACCGCATCGGAGGGCGCGCGCGGCGACCAGGGGGTGACCGCCCGCGACGCCTAGGGGTTTGTCGCCGACCGCGGCGGCACGAGGGTGAGCTCGTCGGCCGAGGCCTCGCGTACGGCGTTCTGGGTGAACGGCCAGGGGAAGCTCTCGTTCGCAGCCCACGCGTCGACCTGGTCGGAGTAGTGGTCGTCGTAGGTGTGTCCGGACTGCCCGGTCGAGTTCACCCAGCGCGACGCGTCGAGGTTGCCGAGGTCGACGACCATGCGCATCGACGGCCCGTTGGTCACGTCGTAGCCGGGCTTCGAGGCGTTCCACGAGTTGGCGTTGACGATGGAGTTGCCGCCGCCGAGCTCGATGTCCTCGCGGTTGAAGAGGCTCTGCACCACCGACGGCACGCCCTCGGCGCCCATCACCTGGTGCTTGAGGTCGAGCTGGTGCAACCGCCCCCAGCGCCACGTCGCCGGCACCTTGCCGAGCTCGCGGGCGAGGTCGAGCCGGGCCTCGACGAGGGCGCGCTTGAGGATCTCGCCCGAGCCCTCGGTGACCCCGGGCGTCGTCTTGTCGTCCCACCAGTCGTTCTTGGGGTCCTTGAGCAGCTGCTCCATCACGACCATCCATCGGCTGCCGCCGTCGGGGGCGATGTCGGGCGGCAGCTCGTCGAAGGTCAGCTCGAGGAGGTACTTCCACACCGCGTTGTAGTACGCGGCGGAGGCGGAGTCGCGGGACTTGTCGTTCGGCTGGCTGCCGTCCCAGTCGCGCAGCAGCCGTTGGGCCTGGGCCGTGAAGTCGTCGACCTGCACGGAGAGCAGCCGCTCGACGAGTCCCGGGGCGTACGTGTTGCGGCTGTCGCCCTGGATCTGCGTCATCGTCTCGGGCGAGACCTTGGGGGTCGCCGCCAGCAGCGTGCGGATGCGCTGGGCCCGGAAGCCGTAGTCCCACTCCGAGGTGAGGAACGGCGTCTGGCTCGCCGTGACCGCCTGGTTGGCGGTGACGATGAAGCCCTCGGCGGGGTCGAACGTCTGCGGCAGGTCCTCGAAGGGCACGTAGCCCTTCCAGTCCCACTGCGAGTCCCAGCCGGGCGCCGGCCAGAAACCGGGGGGCGCGCCCGGCGTCGAGGAGCGACGGATCGGGATCTTGCCGGGCGCCTGGTAACCGATGTGACCCGAGGTGTCGGCGTAGACGAGGTTCTGCGACGGCACCGAGAAGAGCGCGGCCGCCTTGCGGAAGTCGGACCAGTTGCCGGCCTTGTTGAGCGCGAAGATCGCGTCGGCCGTCGTGCCCGGGGTCAGGGCCGTCCAGGCCAGCGAGACGGCATACCGGTTGGACTGGGCGGCGCCGCGCACGACGCTGCGGTCGCCGGCGGTGTCGATGGCCGGCACGACGTCGGACAGGATCGGCCCGTGCACGGTCGACCGCACCGTGATGGGGACGTCGGCCCCGCCCGCGACCTTGATGACCTCCTTGCGCTGGACGAGCGGCGTGTTGTCGCCGTCGCGCAGGTACGAGCTGCCGGTGACCTGCTCGAGGAAGAAGTCGCTGACGTCGGGCCCGAGGTTCGTCATGCCCCAGGCGACCTTGTCGTTGTGGCCGATGACGACGCCGGGCAGGCCCGAGAAGGTGAAGCCGGAGACGCGGAACGGGCAGTCCGCGCTGACCTTGCGGCACTGGAGGTTGACCTGGGCCCAGATGCCGGGGATGGAGAGGGCCAGGTGCGGGTCGTTGGCGAGCAGCGGCTTGCCGGTGGTCGTGTGCGACCCCGACACCACCCACGAGTTGGAGCCGATGCCGTCGCCTCGGCCCAGGCTCGAGGGCACCGCGTCGACCGAGGCGAGCGCCGACTCGAACGCGGCGTGCCCGTCGGCGGTCTTCATGGCGGAGAACGCGGCCGGCTCGGCGCTCGCGGCCTGGTCGGCCTCGGCCGCCGGCTGCCAGTCCTGGGCGGAGAGGATCGGCAGGTTCCGGTCCACCGGGTAGGGCGGGTAGAGCAGGTTGATCTGCTTGAGCGAGCGGGTGGTCCGCGAGAGCCGGGCGCGGGCGAGCTCGTCGTTGTAGTCGCCACGCAGGTCCCACGCCATCGCCTTGAGCCAGGCGAGCGAGTCGACCGGGGTCCACGGCTCGACGCGGTAGTTCGGGTTGCGCCGCGAGAGCACGGTGTACTCGAGCGACATCTTCTCGGGCGAGCCCGCCTGCTTGATGTACGCGTTGACACCGTCGGCGTACGCCTGGAGGTACTGCCGCGTCTCGGGAGCGAGCTTGGGCAGCTCCTGCTCGGCGACGCGGCGCCAGCCCATCGTGCGGATGACCTTGTCCTTGTCGAGGCCCGAGCTGCCGACGAGCTCGGACAGGCGTCCCGCCGTCACGTGCCGGCGCAGGTCCATCTCGAAGAAGCGGTCCTGGGCGCTGACGAAGCCCTGGGCCCGGAAGAGGTCGTTCGCGTTGTCGGCGTAGATCGAGGGGATGCCACGGCCGTCGCGGCTCACCGTGACCGAGCTCGTCAGGCCCTCGATCTGCAGCTCGCCGCCCGTCTCGGGGAACGACTGGCGCACCACCGAGATCGCCACGATGCTCGTGCCGACCACCGCCATGACGATGAGGACGACGACGAGCAGGACGACCTGACGAGCGCGCTTCAACCGTGACACGCGAACGAGCCTAGGCCACGGGCTGACGGCCGAGCCGCCGCCCGCGAGGTGCCGCGCCGCATCGTTGCCGAACCGTCTCGTGAGGCCGCCGCGAGTGCGGACTCCGCGTCCGGAGCGGCGCGTCGGGATGGTTGGATTGGCCCACACCTGAGGAGCCGCCGTTGCCCGCACTCGCGTCCATCACGTCGTCGAGCATGACCCTCGACGACCTGACGCGCGTGCTCCTCATCGGGTCGCTCGTGCTGCTCGTGGCGGTCGCGGCCGTCCGTCTGTCGGTGCGGTCGGGCCTGCCGTCGCTCCTCATCTACCTCGGCATCGGCCTCGCCCTCGGCAACGCCGGCGCCGGCATCCAGTTCGACGACGCGTCGACGACTCGGGTGCTCGGCTACGCGGCCCTCGTGCTCATCCTCGCCGAGGGCGGCCTGACGACGTCGTGGAGCAACATCCGGCGGTCGGTGGCGCCGGCCGCGGTGCTGTCGACGGTCGGTGTCGTCGTGTCGGTGCTCGTCGTCGCCGTCGCCGCGCACACCTTCCTCCCCCTGTCGTGGACCATCTCGTTGCTCATCGGGGCGGTGGTCTCGTCGACGGATGCCGCTGCCGTCTTCGCGGTGCTGCGCAACGTCGCGCTCCCCCGCCGCATCTCGGGCATGCTCGAGGCCGAGTCCGGCTTCAACGACGCCCCCGTCGTCATCCTCGTCGTCGCGTTCGCCGCGCAGGGCATGCCGGGTGGCACCGCCGACCCGTGGTGGGTCCTGCTCTTCCACACCGCGGTCGAGCTCGCCGGCGGCGCGCTCGTGGGCGGCGTCGTGGGGTGGGTCGGCGGCCAGCTGCTGCGGCGCGTGGCCGGCGCGTCGTCGGCGCTCTTCTCCATCGGGGTCGTGTCGCTCACCGTCCTCGCGTATGCCGTGGGCGCCGCGGTCCACGTGTCCGGCTTCCTCGCGACCTATCTGAGTGCGCTCGTGCTCGGGAACATGGGGCTGCCGAACCGGGTGGCCTTCCAGAGCTTCGGCAACGCGATGGGCTGGATCGCCCAGATCGGGCTCTTCGTGCTGCTCGGCCTGCTCGCCGACCCCACCAAGCTCGACGAGATGTTCGTCAAGGCGCTCGTCATCGGCCTCGTGCTGCTGCTCGTGGCGCGGCCGCTGTCGGTCATCGTGTCGGTGTCGTGGTTCCGCGTGCCGTGGCGCGAGCAGGCGTTCCTGTCGTGGGCCGGCCTGCGAGGGGCCGTGCCCGTCGTGCTGGCGACGGTGCCGAAGGTGACCGGCACGCCCGACACCGACTGGATCTTCGACCTCGTCTTCATGCTGGTCGTGGTCTTCACGGTCGTCCAGGGCCCCACCCTTCCCTGGGTGGCGAAACGGCTCGGGCTCACCGAGCAGGTCCACTCCGTCGACGTGGACCTCGAGTCGACCTCCCTCATGGAGATCAGCGCCGACGTCATCCAGGTGACGGTCGGCGCGGAGTCGCGGCTGCACGGGGTCGCCGTGTTCGAGCTGCGCCTGCCCAAGGGTGCCAACGTCACCCTCATCGTGCGCGGCGGTGAGGGCTTCGTGCCAGAGCCCCACACGACGATCCGGCACGGCGACCGGCTGCTCGTCGTGACGACCTCGAGGGTCAAGCAGCGCACCGAGCGACGCATCCGGGAGATCAGCCGCGACGGGCGCCTCGCCGGCTGGCCGTAGACTGGCCTGCGGTTCATCACCCATCCGACGCCCGAGGTTCACCTGTGCCCACCTACTCCTACGCCTGCCAAGAGTGCGGCCACGCGTTCGACATCCGCCAGTCGTTCACCGACGACGCGCTGACGGTGTGCCCGAGCTGCGGCGAACCGCGGCTGCGCAAGGTGAT
>JABFXB010000200.1 GCA_013361975.1 Dermatophilaceae bacterium | reverse complement strand
CGCGCTGTGCCCGTGCTCTCTCGCCTCGTCGACGAAGACGGTCTCGCCGTCCAGGCCGCGCAGCGAGAGGTGGATGTGGCACGAGCTGCCCTCGCGCTGGTCGAACTTGGCCATGAAGGTGATCGACTGGCCGTGGTGCGCGGCGATCTCCTTGGCGGCGTTGCGGTAGACGACGTGGTTGTCGCAGGTGCGCAGCGCCGTGTCGAAGAGGAAGCCGATCTCGTGCTGGCCGTAGTTGCACTCGCCCTTGGCGCTCTCGACGACGGCACCGGCGGCATACATCTCGTTGCGGATCTCGCGCAGCAGCGGCTCGACCCGGTCGCCGCCGAGGATCGAGTAGTCGACGTTGTAGCGGTTGGCCGGAGTGAGGCCGGTGTAGCCGGCGTCCCACGCCTGCTCGTAGGACTCCTGGAACACGATGAACTCGAGCTCGGTGCCGCAGTGGGCGGCCATCCCGAGCGCCGCGGCGCGGTCGATCTGGGCCTTGAGCACCGACCGGGGCGACTGCACCACCGGGCCGCTGCCGTCGAGCCACGTGAGGTCGCACTGCACCGTCGCCGAGTGCCGGGTGCCCGGGGTGCGGCGGAGCGTGTCGAGGTCGAGGTCGAAGAACATGTCTCCGTAGCCGCGCTCCCACGACGAGATCGCGTAGCCGTCGACGGTGTTCATGTCGACGTCGACGGCGAGCAGGTAGTTGCAGCCCTCGGTGCCGTCCTCGAGCACGTGGTCGAGGAAGTAGTGCCCGTGCAGTCGCTTGCCCTGCAACCGGCCCTGCATGTCGGTGAAGGCGACGACGACCGTGTCGATCGTGCCGTCCTCGATCTCCGACCGGAGCTCGTCGAGGGTGAACCTCGGTGCTGCGCCCATGCTGTCGCCTCTCCTGCTCTGCGAAGTGTCCGTGAAGCCGCTGCCGTTCCGTACCCGCTGGTGTCGCTAGCCGATGAGCCCTCGCAACAGGGCCGACGTGGCGTCGCAGTGTTCCTCCATCACCGCGCGGGCCCTGTCCGAGTCCCCGGTCAGGATCGCGTGGACGATGCGGTCGTGCTGGTCGTTGGAGTGCTCGATGTTGCGCCGGAGCACCGGGATCGCCATGAGCATCTCGTGGATCGCCGCCTGCGACCTCGTGACGGCGTCGACGACGAGCGGTGACCCGGAGAGGGTGGCGACGGCGAGGTGCAGCCGGGAGTCGGCGACCCGGTGGGCCGCCGGGTCCTCGGCCTCGTGGACGGCCCGGAGGCTGTCGGTGAGCCACGCCCGCTGGTCGGCCGCGAGCGTGCGCGTCGCGGCCAGCCAGGCGGCCCCGGGCTCCACCACGCGACGGAAGTCCAATGCGTCGGCCATGGCGGCTGGGCTGCGCACGAACGACCGCGCGGTCGAGGGAGGCGGCTCGGCGGCATACGTGACCCGGGTGCCACCCCCTCGTCCGCGGCGCGTCGTCACCAGCCCGGACTCGCGAAGGGCGGCGATGGCCTCGCGCAGCGTGTTGCGCCCGATGCCGAGCCGCTCGGCGAGCTCACGTTCGGGCGGGAGCTGCTCCCCGTCCGCGAGCACGCCGAGACGGATCGCGCGCGCCAGCTGCTCGACGGCGTGCTCGAAGGCGTTGCCGGACGCCGGTCGCAGCACCGCCTCCGGCCATGCCGCCAGACCGGCTGACGAGTCTCCCCCGACCGGCTCCATGTCAGCCGAAGATCTCCGCGGCCGGCAGGGTGTCGTGTCCCTCGGGGACGTCCCGCATGAAGTGCTTGCGCCCACCGACGAACCACGTCACGGTCGAGAAGACGAGGACGACGGCCACGGCGACCGGCGCGTAGTTGAAGGTCGCCGGCGTGATGGGGCTCGCCGGCGGCAGCATGAAGAGCACGACGATGAAGGCGACCCACACCACCGAGATCCAGCCGATGGGTGCGCTCCACCTCCCGAGGCTCCAGCGACCGGGCCGGAAGTCCGGGTTGCGCCGACGCAGGAACACCGGGACCACGTAGGCGATGTAGAGCCCGATCACCGCGATCGACGTGACGGCCAGGTAGGCGGTCGTGGAGGCGAGGGCGGGCGACGCGAGCACGACGGAGCACACGACACACAACCAGATCGAGTTGGTCGGGGTGCCGGTGCGCGGGTTCACCTGCGACCACAGCCGCGAGCCGGGCAGCGCGTTGTCGCGCGAGAACGCGTACGACATGCGGGAGTTCGCGGTCACCGACGCCATGCCGCAGAAGAACTGGGCCACCGCGCAGATGAAGAGCAGGAGGATGCCGAGCGAGCGGCCGGCCGCGTCGATGAAGATCTGCGCGGGCGGCAGGCCGATGTCGGTCGTCAGGGCACCTTCGTAGTCTTGGATGGCCGCGGTCACGGCGACCAGCAGCACCCAGCCGGCGAGGATCGAGACCCAGACGCTGCGCACGATCCCCCGGGGCGCCTCGACGGACGCGTTCTTCGTCTCCTCGGCGACGTGGGCCGACGCGTCGAAGCCCGTGTAGGTGTACTGCGCCATGAGCAGACCGATGAGGAAGGCGTAGAACGGCGCGCCCCAGCCGGTGCGGTTCTCGAAGTGGGTGAACGTCCACGAGAGGTCCTGGTGCTTGTCGGGAACGATGACGAGCACGCCGACGATGATGGCGACGCCGGCGAGGTGCCACCACGCGCTGACGTTCGACAGCAGCTTGACCAGGTTGACGCCGAAGGTGTTGAGCAGGCCGTGCAGCACGATGATGACGAGGAACGCCACGAACGTGGAGCCCGCCGTGACCTGCAGGTCGAAGACGAGGCTGAGCAGGGCCATCCAGGTGACCGCCGCGCCGTAGTCGATGGCGGCCGTGACGGCGACCTCGCCGAGGAAGTTGAACCAGCCGACGTACCACGCCCACACGCGCTTGTTGCGGCGGGCGAGACGTCCGGCCCAGAAGTAGAGGCCGCCCGCCGTCGGGTAGACCGAGCACACCTCGGCCATGGCGAGGGCGACGCAGAGGACGAAGACACCGACCAGGGGCCACCCGATCGAGATCGCGATGGGGCCGCCGGCGTTCATGGCGATCAGGTAGCTGGTGATGCAGCCCGCGAGGATGGAGATGATCGAGAAGGAGACGGCGAAGTTGGAGAACCCCGACATGCCCCGGTGGAGCTCCTGCTTGTAGCCGAGCGCAGCGAGGGCTGCCTCGTCGTCGTGCTCGTATCCCTTGGAGGTGTCGACAGCCATGCGCACTACCTCTCAAAACATCATGCGGCGGACCTTTTCGCCGCGGCGAGTGATGCCTCGCATCAAATACCCGTGCACAGACGGCCGTCAATGGTTCTCCAAAGAACCTTTACGACGGATTTCGAAGGTAGAGACTCAGGCTGGTTGCCCGATCGCCTGCTCCAGCACGGCAGCGACGCCGTCGTCGTCGTTGCCGGGGCAGGTGCGGTCGGCCGCCTCGAGCAGCGCCGGATGCGCATTCGCGACCGCCCACCCCACCCCCGCCCACCTGATCATCGGCAGGTCGTTGGGCATGTCGCCGAAGGCCCAGACGTCCGCGGCGTCAATGCCGAGGCGGGTGGCCCACCGCTCGAGGGCGACCGCCTTGGTGACCCCTGGCGCGTTGATCTCGGCGAGGCCGAACGCCCCCGAGAAATGCAGGTGCCCGCGGCTGCCCACGACGTGCTCCACCGTGGAGAGGAACTCCTCGAGCGGGAGACGGTCGGTGACGGCGAGCAGCTTGCCCACCGGCTCTGCGGCGATACCGGTCACCGGGCCGCGCGCGGCGCCCTCGGCCAGCGAGTCGTCGTGCGGGTCGGGGTAGCCGGGCCCAAGATAGGGCCCGCTCGCGCGCTCGGCGAGGAAGGCGACCGACGGGAGCGCCGCGGTGAGGTCGGCGACGATCGCCTCGACGGCACCCGGCTCGAAGCAGTGCGTCTCGAGGAGCCGGCGCCCGGCCACCTCGTAGACGAAGGCCCCGTTGCCGCAGATCGCGACGCCGCGCGGGCCGACGACGTGCGACAGGTCGTGCAGCCACCTCGGCGGGCGTGCAGTGACGAGCACCGTCTCGATGCCGGCCTCGTCGGTGGCCGCCCACACCGCGCGCGTGCGGTCCGACACCGACCCGTCCGAGCGCAGCAGGGTGCCGTCGAGGTCGGTCGCGACGAGGCGCGGCCGCCGCAGCACCGGCTCCCCCGCTGCGCCCACCGGGTCAGACGAGACGGGTCAACCAGCCGTGGGAGTCCTCGGCGCGGCCGTACTGGATGTCGAGGAGCTTGTTGCGGATCGCCTCCGCGTAGCGGTCCTCGTGGCCCTCGCGACGGTGGTCGACGGAGCCACCGTCCCAGCGCAGCTCACCGACGGGGGTGACGACGGCGGCGGTGCCGCAGGCGAAGATCTCGACGATGTCACCGCTGGCCGCGCCCTCCTTCCACTCCTCGATGGGGATGCGGCGCTCCTCGGGCTCGAGGTCGAGCTCCTTGGCGATCTCGAGGATGGAGCTGCGGGTGACGCCCTCGAGGATCGTGCCGGTCAGCTCGGGGGTGATGATGCGGCCGTCCTTCGTCACGAGGAAGAGGTTCATGCCGCCGAGCTCCTCGATGTACGTGTGGGTCGAGGAGTCGAGGAAGACGGCCTGGTCGCAGCCGTGGTCGATGCCCTCGAGCTGGCCGGCGAGTGAGCTCGCGTAGTTGCCACCGCACTTGGCGGCGCCGGTGCCACCCTCGCCCGCCCGGGCGTAGTCGGTGGAGATCCACAACGTGACGGGCTTGAGGCCACCGGAGAAGTAGGCGCCGGCCGGTGAGGCGATCACGGAGTAGGTGACCTGCTGGGCCGGCCGCACGCCGAGAAACGCCTCGGACGCGAACATGAACGGGCGCAGGTAGAGGCTCTTCTCCCCCGCGTCGCCGGCGGGCACCCACTCCTGGTCGACGGACACGAGCTGGCGCAGCGACTCGATGAAGTCGGCCTCGGGCAGGACCGGCAGCGCCAGTCGCCGGGCGGACCGGGCGAAGCGGGCGGCGTTGGCCTCGGGCCGGAAGGTCCAGATCGAGCCGTCGGCGTGACGGTAGGCCTTCATGCCCTCGAAGATCTCCTGGGCGTAGTGGAGCACCGCCGCCGCAGGGTCGAGCTGGAAGGGCCCGTAGGGCTTGACCCGCGCGTCGGCCCAGCCGGCGTCGGCCGTCCACGTCGCGACGACCATGTGGTCGGTGAAGGTCTTGCCGAAGCCGGGGTTCTCGAGGATCTCGGCGATGCGCTCGGGCGGGGTGACG
>JABFXB010000467.1 GCA_013361975.1 Dermatophilaceae bacterium | reverse complement strand
CACTGATCATGAAGGCGACAGAACGCTCGGGCACCGGGAGCACGCTTCCGCTGCCTGGGGCGGCGCTCCGTCCGGTGGATCCCCCACCACCGCTCGCGCCGCAAGCCGTCGGCGAGCGAACCCACCAGAACCTCCCCCTCTGGTGGACGCTCGCCGACGGCGTCGCCCCGTCGCGCGTCCCACCGCTCCCGAGCCGCCGGCGGATGCTGGTGCAGCTCTCGCTCGCCGCGCTGGCGGTCTTCGCCCTCGTCGTCGTCGGCACCTCGTTCGCCGCGAGCCGCCTCGCCGAGCGGCAGGTGCTCAACGACGTCGCCCACCGCACCAACCTGCTTGCTCTCGCAGTCATCCAGCCGGCGCTGGACGACCGCCTCCTCGAGGGCGACTCGGCTGCCTTCCGGGCGTTCGACAACGTCGTGAGGGTCCGCGTGGTGCCCAACGGCATCAAGCGCGTCAAGCTCTGGACCATCGACGGCACGATCGTCTACTCCGACGAGGCGAGCCTCGTCGGGAAGCACTACGTCCTCGACAAGGAGCAGCTCAACACCCTCGCCCACCCCCGGACGCAGGCCGAGGCGACCGACCTCAACCGCTCGGAGAACGAGTTCGAGCGCAACGACGGCAAGCTGCTCGAGGTCTACCAGCCCGTGTGGACCCCCAACGGCACGGAGCTGCTCTTCGAGGTCTACGGCGACTACGAGCCGGTCCAGGAGCGGGCCTTCGACCTGTGGCGCGGCCTCGCGGGCGTGCTCGCCACGAGCCTGATGCTGCTGCTCGTCCTCATGATCCCCGTCATGTGGCGGTTGCTCGACCGCCTCGACGCCGCGCAGCACCAGCGCGAGGCGCTGCTGCTCCGAGCCATCGAGGCGTCGGCCCGCGAGCGGCGCCGCATCGCCGCCGACCTGCACGACGGTCCCGTGCAGGACCTCGTCGCCAGCTCCCTCGCGGTGAGCGGTGCCGCGGAGGTCGAACGGGCAGCCGGACGCACGGGACTCGCGGCGACGATCACCGAGGCCGCCGCCACGGTCCGGGCGAGCGTCGCCAGCCTGCGCTCGCTCCTCGTCGACATCTACCCCGAGCGCTTGGCCGACGCCGGTCTCTCCACGACGCTCGCCGACCTGGCCCGACCGCTGTCGGGGCGTGGCATCGAGGTCGACGTCGACGTCGACGAGGCGGTGGCGGCACGTCTCAGCGAGGTGGCCCAGCAGCTGGCGCACCGCGTCGCGCGCGAGTGCCTGCGCAACGTCGTGCGCCACGCCGACGCCTGCCACGTCACGATCAGGCTCGGTCCGAACGACGATGACCCTGCCCACCCGGTCCTGCTCAGCGTGGAGGACGACGGGATCGGCTTCGATCCCGACATTCTGCCGCGACTTGAGGGACACTTCGGGATACGAGTACTTGCCGACCTCGCCACCGAGGTCGGTGCGGTGCTCCGTGTGAGCTCGTTCCGCGGCAGAGGCACGACGTGGCAGCTCGCCCTACCCGTGGAGGAGGCTCGATGACCACCGTCGTCGTCGTCGATGACCACCGGCTGGTCCGCGCCGGCCTGCGCACCATCATCGACGCCAGCGACGACCTCAGCGTGGTCGGCGAGGCCGCCGACGGCGCCGAGGCGCTCGGGGTCGTCCTTGCCGTCCAGCCGGACGTCGTGCTCATGGACCTCTCCATGCCCGGTGTCGACGGCGTCGAGGCCATCCGGCGGCTCAAGGCCGCCGGCGTGCCGGCCCCCGTCGTCGTGCTGACCTCGTTCGCCGAGGCCGACCGGGTGCGGGCGGCGCTCGAGGCCGGTGCTGTCGGTTACCTCCTCAAGGACAGTGAGCCGCGCGACGTGCTCGACGCGGTGCGGGCGGCCTCTGCCGGCCACGCGCCGCTCGACCCACGCGTCACGAGGGCGCTGCTGCCGTCCACCGGCCAGCACGCCGCCGGCGCCCCCGCCCTCAGTGGCCGCGAGCGCGAGGTGCTCGCTCAGGTGGCACAGGGTCTGGCCAACAAGCAGATCGCCCGCAGCCTCGGCATCAGCGAGCGCACCGTCAAGGTGCACCTCGGAAACGTGTTCCGCCAGATCGGCGTCGGCGACCGCACGTCCGCCGCCCTCTGGGCCCGCGACCACGGGGTCGCCTGAGCTGAGAGCCCCCGCACAGGGCCCGCAGCCCGGAGACCGACTCCACAGCCCGGGCTCAGAGCCCGAGCAGGCGGGCCCGCGCCACGGAGCGCTCGACGACCGTCGCCATGTCGGCGTAGCCGGCCTCGTTCGGGTGGAAGCGGTCGGAGGCCAGCCGCCCCCACCACGAGCGAGGTCCCTCCCGCCGCATGTCCACGAGCACGACGGTGCCGGCGTCGGCGCGGTCGCGCAGCAGGCGGTCGACGGCCCGTGCCTCGCGGTGCGGGTTGGGCAGGTTCGACACGACCGCGCCGTCCGGCAACCGGTCGAGCAGCTCGGTGAAGCGGCCGACGAGCCGTCGGCGGTGGCGCCGCAGCACCACGTCGTTCGACCCGGCGACGACCGTGACGAGAGCTGCCGGCCGGTCGGCGGTCAGGGCGGCCAGCGCCGGCAGCTGCCGTTCGAGGAGGTCCTCGACGCGTGCCCCGTTGACGGCCAGGTTCACGAGCCGGTGCTGCCAGCCGCGCTCCTCGAAGCGGCGGCTCAGCTGGCCCACCCACCCGCGGTCGGGCGCCCCCGCACCGATGCCCAGCGTCATGGAGTCGCCGAGCGCGACCCAGAGAGGCCCAGCGGCACGTGCGGCCTCGCGGTTGTGCTCGCGCCACCAGGCGGCATACGGCTCGACCTGCTCCTGGACGGCGCGGATGCCGGGGAAGGCGGCCGAGAGAGCCGACAGCACCGGGCCGCGGGGGCGCACGCCGCGGTTGGGGTAGTCGAAGTCGTCGCCCACGCCCGCAGCATCGCAGACCGAGCAGGGGGCATAGGCTCGTGACCATGTCTGACGAGCACGGCTTCTCCACTCGCGCCATCCACGCCGGCCAGGAGGCCGACCCGCTGACCGGTGCGGTGGTGACCCCGATCTACCAGGTCTCGACCTACAAGCAGGACGGCATCGGCGGGTTCCGCAACGGCTACGAGTACAGCCGGTCGGCCAACCCGACCCGCACCGCGCTCGAGGAGTGCATCGCCGCCCTCGAGGGTGGCAGCCGCGGCTTCGCCTTCGCATCCGGGCTCGCCGGGCAGGACACCGTCGCCCGCGCGCTGCTCGTGCCGGGCGACCACGTCGTCGTGCCGAACGACGCCTACGGCGGCACCTACCGCTACTTCAACAAGGTCGCGAAGCCGCAGGGCATCGAGCACTCGATCGCCGACACGGGCGACCTCGGGGCCGTGCGCGCGGCGATCCGTCCGGGGCGGACGAAGATGGTGTGGGTCGAGACGCCGACCAACCCGCTGCTCGGCATCGCCGACGTCGCGGCCATCGCCGAGATGGCCCACGACGCCGGTGCGGTCCTCGTCGTCGACAACACCTTCGCGACCGCCTACCTCCAGAACCCGCTGGCCCTCGGCGCCGACATCGTCACGCACTCGACGACGAAGTACTCCGGCGGCCACAGCGACGTCGTCGGCGGCGCGGCCGTCACCGCCGAGAGCATCACGGTGCCCGGCTTCGAGGACGCCGAGGACCGGATCGCCTTCCACCAGAACAGCATCGGCGGCGTGGCCGGTCCCTTCGACTCGTGGCTCACGTTGCGAGGACTGAAGACCCTCGGTGTCCGCATGGACCGTCACAGCGACAACGCCGAGAAGGTCGTCGAGTTCCTGCAAGGTCACGACGGCGTCTCGCAGGTGCTCTACCCCGGGCTGCCCGGGCACCGCAACCACGACGTCGCCGCGCGACAGATGAAGCGGTTCGGCGGCATGGTGAGCTTCCGCATGAAGCGTGGCGAGGACGCCGCGGTCAAGACGTGCGCCGCGGTGAGCCTCTGGACGCTCGGCGAGTCGCTGGGCGGTGTCGAGTCCCTCATCGAGCACCCGGGCCGCATGACGCACGCGAGCGTCGCGGGCACCGAGCTCGAGGTGCCGAGCGACCTCATCCGGCTCTCGGTCGGCATCGAGGACGTCGACGACCTCATCGCCGACCTTCGTGAGGCGCTCGACATCCACGGCTGAGCTGCGCGAATCGCCTTCTCACGCATGACGATCCTCGCGGTCGACTTCGGGTCGACCTTCACCAAGGGTGCCCTGCTCGCCGACGACGGCACGGTGCTCGGCACGGCGTCGACGCCGACGACCGGCACCCAGCGCCGCGGCGACATCCTCGACGGCTACCGCGACCTCCGAGCCCGGCTCGAGGTGCCCGAGGACGCGGTGGTGCGGGCGTGCTCGAGCGCCGGGGGAGGGCTGCGGCTCGCCGTCGTCGGCTACGAGCGCACCGTCACCGCGCAGGCGGGCCACCGCGTCGGGCTGTCGGCCGGCGCCAAGGTCGTCCACGTCGCGGCCGGCGAGCTGACCACGGCCGACGTCGCAGGCGTCCGCGCGGCGCGCCCCGACATCATCCTGCTCGTCGGCGGCACCGACGGCGGGAACAGCAACGTGCTGCTGCACAACGCCGCCCGCTTGGCCAAGGGGGCGGTCGGCGGCCATGGTGCGCACGCCGTGCCCGTCGTCGTGGCGGGCAACGTCGAGGCGCGTGACGAGGCCGCGGCCGTGCTCGGCACCACGCATCGGCCGACGGTTCTGGCCGACAACGTGCTGCCGCAGATCGGGGTCATCGCGCCGGAGTCGGCGCGGGCAGCGATCCGCGACGCGTTCCTGCACCACGTCATCGGCGGCAAGGGCCTCTCGAGCGACCCGGCGTTCGCGGCGATGGTCGAGGCCGCGACGCCCGACGCGGTGCTGCGCGGGGTCGAGGTGCTCGCGTCCGTGGACGGCGGGCGAGACGTGCTCGTCGTCGACATCGGCGGCGCGACCACGGACGTCTACTCGTGCCTGACGCCGGAGGGCGAGGACGCCGGGCTGCGCAAGGACGTCGTCGCGCCCCTCTGGCACGCGCGCACCGTCGAGGGCGACCTCGGCATGCGCTGGAACGCCGAGCACGTCGTCGAGGCCGCGGCGGCCGAGCACCTGCTCGACGGCGTCGGTGACGCCCACGCGTTGAGGGCGTATGCCGCCCGCGTCCACGAGCAGCCCGGCTCGCTCCCGGCCGACGACGTCGAGCGATGCCTCGACCTGCAGCTGGCCCGGCTCGCGGGGCTCGTGGCGGTGCGCCGACACGCCCGACC
>JABFXB010000138.1 GCA_013361975.1 Dermatophilaceae bacterium | reverse complement strand
GCGATGATGAACGGCGGTGCGTCGGGCCCGACGGTGATGCCGCCGATGTTCAGTGAGGTCGTTGCTGGGGTCTCGACCGGGGTGCTCATACTCGTTCAGTCCTTCGTGGCTCGAACCCGCAGGACGGGTGTCGGGGTGCCGTCGATGTCTTGGGTGTAACGCTCGATCTCCTCGAATCCATTTCGACGGTTGAACCGGCGTACGGCCTCATTGGCCTCGAGGACCTCGCCCTCGAGGGTCGTGAGGCCGAGCTCGTCGAACGCGAGGCGCTTGGCCTGGCGCTGGATCTCGATCCAGGCGGGCAGCAGCTCGCCGCGCTCCTTGAGGCCGTCGTTGTCGAGGTAGTAGCCCCACCACGCACTGCCGGCCTCGCGGTCGATGTCGAAGTAGGTGACGACACCCGACGGCACGTCGTGACGCTCGTAGATCCAGATCTCGCGAGCGTCGTTGTCACGCGTGGCCGCCCAGAACGCGGCGTGCTCCTCGTCGGTGATCTCGTGCTGGGTCAGCGAGACGGCGCGGACCTCCGGGTGGTTGCGCCACCGGAGCACGTTCTCGCTGTCGGCATCGGTTGCGGGGCGGAGCATCTGGCCCTCCTCATGAGGACGCCGCGGGCTCCATGGGGCCGCGGCGGTCGGTGGGGGATTCGTTGTTAGACTACCGGACGCCCCAACCCCCAGCCCAAGGCGGAACAACAGCATGAGCGCACTGAGCCGTGACGCGATCCGGACGATGATGGCCGAGGTCCTTCAGGCCCAGGGCAAGTCGATGCCCGCAGACGACTCGGCGAACCTCGAGGAGATCGGCTTCCGCTCGCTCGACTTCTCCGAGCTGGCCCTCCGGGTCGAGGACGAGATCGGCGACGAGCTGAACTTCGACGCCCCCGAGCTGCGCCAGATCGCCACGATCTCCGACGTGCTCGACTTCCTCGAGCAGCTCCAGGCCGCGTGAGCGCGGGAGCTGGCGGTCACGCCGGCGCCGCCAACCGCATCATCACCCGCGGCTTCGACGGCCGCTGGGACCAGCTCGAGGAGATGAAGCTGCCCGACGCGGCAGCCGTGCTCGTGCGCGACAACCACGACGCCGCCCGCGCGGTGTGGGCTGCCGCGACCGCTGACTCCGAGGTCCTCGTCGCGTCGCGCACGCGCGTCACGCCCGACCTCGCCGACGACCTCCGCGCCGCCGGCCTCGCCGTCGTCGACGGCGACGACGTCACCCCGCCCACGACCGAACGCGACGCGACCCCCGGCCGGGTCTGGCTGCTCACGAGCGGCAGCACGGGGCGTCCCAAGCAGGTCGCACACACGCTCGCGTCCCTCACCACCGTCGCCGGTGACCAGCCGCGTCGCACCTGGCTGTGCCCGTACGCCCACGGCGCCTACGCGTGGTGGCAGGTCGTCACGCTGAGCATCGCCCACCCCGGGCAGGACGTCCTCTTCATCGAGCCCGACGAGCTCGACACGTGGCCGGCCCGGGCGCTGGAGGTCGGCGTGACCGCCGCGTCGGGCACCCCCACCTTCTGGCGCCAGGCCCTCTACCGCGACCCCGAGAGCGTCGCGGCCCTGCCGCTCGAGCAGGTCACCCTCGGCGGAGAGCCGGTCGACCAGGCCATCCTCACCCGCCTGACCGAGATGTTCCCCAAAGCTCGTGTCTCGTGGATCTACGCCTCCAGCGAGGCCGGTGCGACGATCGCCGTCCACGACGGGCGGGCCGGCTTCCCCGAGCAGTGGCTCGGCCGCGAGACGGAGGGCAGGGCGACCCTCACCATCGACGACGGCGAGCTGCTCATCGCCTCGCCCAAGCGCGGCGAGGGCATCGACAAGGTGCTGCGCACCGGCGACCACGTCGAGGTGGTCGACGGCCGGGTCCTCATCACCGGCCGCATCGCTTCCGACGAGATCAACGTCGGCGGCGCCAAGGCGTCCGCGTCGGCCGTGCGCGACGTGCTGCAGGCCCACCCGGCAGTGGCCTGGGCTTCCGTCCGCGGGCGCAAGGCACCGATCGTCGGCAGCATCGTGACCGCCGAGGTCGTGCTGTCGGGCGAGGCCACCGACGCCGAGCTCACCGCCTGGTGCGCGGCGCGCCTTCCCGACTACTCCGTGCCCCGGCGGGTGCGGTTCCTGGACCAGATCCCGATCAAGGAGACCCTGAAGAGCGATGTCTGACAAGACCGAACCCATCGGCCCCGCAAGCGTGGTCGTCGTCTCGGGCGGCTCCCGCGGTCTCGGCCTGGCCATCGTCGAGGACATCCTCGCGCAGGGAGCCAAGGTCGCTGCCTTCGCCCGCACGGTCACCCCCGAGCTGGAGGCCGTCGCGGCGGCCCACCCCGACCGGGTCGTCGCCGCTTCGGTCGACGTCACCGACGTCAAGGCCATCAACGCCTTCCTCAAGGACGCCGAGAGCCGTCTCGGCCCGATCGACGCGCTGGTCAACAACGCGGCGATGGGCCAGGACAGCCTCCACGTGCACACCTCGCCCGAGCAGATCGCCAAGATCATCGAGACCAACCTGACGGCGCCGCTGCTGCTGGCCCGTGCGGTGCTGCGCCGGATCATGGCCAAGGGCAACCGGGGCCGCATCGTCATGGTGACCTCCGTCTGCGCCCAGCGCGGCTACTCCGGTCTCGTCGCCTACTCCGCCACCAAGGGCGGGCTCGACAGCGCGATGCGCACCCTCGCCCGCGAGATGCACGGACGAGCCCTGGTCAACAGCGTCGCCCCCGGCTTCTTCGCGTCCGAGATGAGCTCGGTGCTGGGCCAGACGCAGCTCGACACGATCACGCGCCGCACGCCTTCGGGGCGCCTCGTCGAGCCCGACAACATCGTGCCCGTGGTCAACATGCTGCTGTTCAAGGACACCAACATCAACGGCCAGGTCCTCACCGTCGACGGCGGCAACAGCATCTGATGGACACCCGCGCGGACCGGCTCGCAGCAGCCGTCCGCGACCACCCGCTCGTCGTCGAGGAGCGCGCCGGCCACCGGTGCGCTTCAGGAGCCCACTCCTACCTCGCGGACGGGCGGGTGGTCTGTTGGGTGCTGCCCTCGTCGGCGCCCGGGCACGACGCTGCATCGGGCCACGCCGTCGACGCCGAGCTGGCACTCCAGCCGGTGCCCACGACGGTGCGGGCGCGGTGGGGCGAGAACGCCGGTGCGGAGCCCGAGGACTTCTGGCACCGGTGGTGCGCCACCGAGGTGCTCGCCAAGCTCGCCGACGTGCCGATGGTGCTGCTCGCCCGTGAGGCACCGGTGACGACGAGCCCGGTACGCCGGGCCGGTGCCGAGGTGCACTGGCTCGTGCGTCGCGTCGACGACATCGTGGTGGCCCACGGGATGTCGTGGGCCACCACCACCTAGAGCCGGCTCAGGCTCGCGTCACTTGAGGACGCGCTTGGCCAGCTGGCGCGCCTTGCTCAGCGCGCCGGGCGGCAGCGCGTCCTGGGCGGTCGACTTGGCGGCCGCGACGGCCTTCTCGGTGGCGATGCGCCGCGGTGCACGCATGGCCTCGACGGCGCGGTAGGTCAGCGTGTCCTCGTAGCGCTCGATCACCCGCTCGAGGGTGCGGATGTAGCGGTCGCGGTGGCGCAGGGTTCCCTCGAGCCACTTGACCTGGCCCTGCTTCTCGCGCAGCTCGCGCGAGATGACCCGATGGTGCGTCAGCAGCTCACGGAAGCCGATCTCGTCCGGGGCGGGCAGGTCGCGCGCGAACTGGCCCTGCTCGAGGTTGCGCTCGAGCAGCTCGGGCAGGTCCTCGGGACGACCGTCCACCGTGGAGGCGACCTCCGCCTCGATGCGGGCGACGCGGGCGATCATCGCCTCGGTGACCGTGAGCCCCGCCATCGAGCCGAGGGTGATGGTGAGCTCGTCAGGGGTGACTGTGACACGCCACGGGTGCGCCGAGCCCGACGCGAGCAGCCGGCGCGCGAAGTCACGCAGGCCGCGCACCAGGGCGTCGTCGCCCGACACGACGCCGGTGCGTCGCCACGACGGGTCGGCGAGGCGCAGCCGGTCGCCGTCGACGAGGGTGTTGGCCGGCGTCGCGAAGAAGCGCTGCTCCGCCGTCTGGGTGGTCCAGACCTTGCCGTCGGCGAGCCACGCGGCGTACTGGCGCACACGCGTACGGATGGCGGCGTGGCGTCGAGTCGCGCACGCGCGACGGAGGTCGAGCTCGAACGAGCGTCCGGGAGCCAGGGGCGCCAGCCCGCGCGAGACGGTGCCCTCGCTCGTCTCGGTGTCGGTGCGCTCGTCGGCCCACGCGACCGACTGGGAGCCGTCGGCGGCGATGACCGCGACGGTGCTCCACCGGCTGGCGGAGTCGGCCTCGGCGACCACGAGGGCGGGGTAGGCGGGGGCGGCCTGCTGGCCCGTCGCGCCCTTGGTCGCGACGACCACCCAGGCGGGGGCGAGCTCGTCGAGCATCCCGGCCTCCACCACGCGCTCGACGACGTTGCGGGGCTCGCGCAGCATCGGCGTCGTCGCGAAGTGCTCGTCCATCGCCTTGCCGGCGTGGAAGCCGACCTGGTCGCGCAGCGCACCGTCGCCCAGCGCGGCATCGTGCACGAGGACCCGGTGCTCGTCGACCGACGGCATGGCGGCGAAGGTCGCCTCGACCTGGAGGCCCTCGCGCTCGAGGACCCCGGCCCGCTCGCGCGCGAAGAGGTGGCGCGTGGCGAAGCCCTGCGCGCCGATGTGCCACCCGGCGTCGGACTCGAGGGTCTCGTCGGGCACGGCGGAGACGAGGTCGGTGAAGCCGAGCTCGTTGGCGAGGTCGACCACGAACCGGCCACCGTCGTCGAGCACCGCCGCGAGCCGCGCCACGGCCTGCGACTCGGTGAGGCCCTCGGAGTCGGGACCGAGCAGGCGCTCCGGGCCGCCGAGGGCGACGACGAGGTCGTAGGTGTGGCCGGGCTCGAAGACGTCGAGGCCGCCGCAGTAGAGGTCGGCCGACGCGTGCAGGCCGGCACGGTCACCGAGCACCCGGGCGTCGGGGAGGGCGCGCACGAGCACGTCGACGGGGACGTCGGTCGGGACCGCGTCCACGAGAAGGCCGGCCCGCGGGCCGGCCAGGAGCACGCGGCGGGGCCGCTTCGCCGCGATGGCGGCGCGGACGACCTCGCGTGCCGCGAGCGGGACGTCGAGCGAGTCGAGGTCGGACCACATCAGCATGTCGCCGACGAGGATCCGGGCCCCCGAGATGGCGTCGCGCTGGATGTCTTGGTCGCTCAGGTG
>JABFXB010000206.1 GCA_013361975.1 Dermatophilaceae bacterium | reverse complement strand
TCAGGCGTGGGCGGCGCAGACCGGCCGCAGCGGGCGCCCGGGTAGGTCCTCCCGGTTGGCGACCCGGCTCGTGGGCTCGCCGCAGAGCGAGCACGACGCGACGTGCACGGCCTCGTCGGAGAACGGGACGGTCATCCGCTCGTCGAACACGTAGAGGTGCCCCTCCCAGAGCCCGCGGTCACCGCGCTGCTCGCCGTAGCGCACGATGCCGCCGTCGAGCTGGTAGACCTCGTCGAAGCCGCGCGAGCGCATCAGACTCGTCAGCACCTCGCAGCGGATGCCACCCGTGCAGTAGGTGACGACCGGGCGTCCCTTGAGGTCGTCCCACCGCCCGGAGTCGAGCTCGCGCACGAAGTCGGCGGTGTGGCGCACGTCTGGCACCACGGCGCCGCGGAAGTGCCCCACCTCGGCCTCGACGGCGTTGCGTCCGTCGAGCAGCACGACCTCGTCACCCCGCTCGGCGACGAGCGCGTCGAGCTCGTCGGGGCTCAGGCGCGTGCCGCCGCCGACGATGCCGTGCTCGTCGACCACGACCTCGTCGGGCACCCCGAACGACACGATCTCCTCGCGCGACCTGACGACGAGTCGCGGGAAGTCGAGGCTGCACCCGTGCGCGTCGAGGCCGGTCCCGTCGCTCCACCTCACGTCGATGTCGTGGAAGGGCGCGTACTCCCGCGTCTTGCGCACGTACGTCTTGAGCACCGTCACGTCGCCGCCGACGGTGGCGTTGATCCCGTGACGGGACAGCAGGATCCGACCGCGCAGCCCGAGCCCCTCGCACAGGTCGCGCTGCCACAGCCGCAGCGCGTCGGGATCGGCGAGCGGTCGGAAGGCGTAGAAGAGGACGACCTTCGGGATGGCCACTCGGTCGCCTCAGGCGAGGCCGATGTAGTGCTCGAGTCCCACCGTCAGCCCCGGGTGGTCGCCGACCGCACGCACGGCCGCGATCACCCCGGGCATGAAGCTGCCGCGGTCGAACGAGTCGTGACGCAGCGTCAGCAGCTCGCCCGCGTTGCCGAGCAGCACCTCCTGGTGGGCGGTGAGGCCGCGCAGACGCACGGAGTGCACGGGTATGCCGTCGACCTTGGCACCGCGAGCGCCGTCGGGGTCGTGCGTGGTCGCGTCTGGCACTGCCGGGCACCCGGCGTCGGACCTCGACCGGCCGATCATCGCGGCCGTGCGGGCCGCAGTGCCGGACGGCGCGTCCACCTTGGCAGGATGGTGCAGCTCGATGACCTCGACCGACTCGAAGAACGGGGCGGCCTTGGCGGCGAAGGACATCAGCAGCAGGGCGCCGATCGCGAAGTTGGGGGCGATCAGCACACCGACACCGGTGCCGGTGCCGGCCGGGGGCGCGTCGGCGAGCTGCCGGCGCAGGACGTCGAGACGCTCGTCGTCCCAGCCGGTCGTGCCGACGACGACGTGGACGCCGCGCTCGACGCAGTGTGCGACGTTCGTCGGTGACGCGTCGGGGACCGTGAGCTCGACCGCGACGTCGGCACCCCCGAGGTCGCCGAGCCGGTCGCCAGAGCCGTAGGCGCCGACGAGGGTGAGCCCCTCGGCGGCCTCGACGGCGCGCACGGCCTCCGAGCCCATCCGGCCCCTCGCGCCGATGACGGCGACGCGGACCTCTCGCCTCGTGCCGCTCTCGTCGTCGGGCCCGGTCACCTGCTCGCTCGTCGTCCGCACCTCACGAGGGTAGTGGCGACACCGGGCCTACGGTTGACGGGTCTCGTGACGGGTCTCGGGGCGGCTCACGCGACCGACGGTGGCCGCCGCCCAGTCTGCTCTCAGCGAAAGCCCAGCCGCGCGAGCGAGCATCCGCGCGTGACCACGGATTCCGACAGCGACCCGAGCCCAGCAGCCACCACGCACGTCACGGGCGGATCGCGCGTCGACCGACGCGTCTTCCTCACCGCGGCCACCGGCGCGCTCGCGCTCGGTGCGGCCGCCTGCTCCGCCCCGGACGGCGCCTCCTCACCGACGTCCCCGGCCCGCCGAACGTCGAACCACACCACGGCGAACCAAGCCACGTCGAACGAAGCTGCGACGAAGCCGGCGCCGCCCGGCACCACAACCGCCACCGGGCGCAGCGCCACCACCGTGCTGCGCGCGGACGGCCCCGACATCGTCCATGGCCCCACCGACCGGGCCCTGGTGGCACTGACCTTCCACGGCGCCGGCGAGCCGGGCCTCACCCATCAGGTCCTCGAGGTGCTCGCCGCCCACGACGCCCGGGTCACCGTCTTCGCCGTCGGCACCTGGCTGGCCGCCAACCTGGACCTCGGAAAGGCCCTCGTGGACGGCGGTCACGACCTCGGCAACCACACGTGGTCCCACCGCACGATGCCGCGCCTCGACGCAGCGACGGCGCGCGCCGAGGTGGCGCGCGGTGCGGAGGTCGTGGCCCGCGTGGCCGGCTCCTCGCCACTGCTCTTCCGCCCGTCCGGCACGCCCAGCTCGACGGCCACGATCCGCTTGGCCGCACAGGCGGCTGGGTACCACCGATGCGTGTCCTACTCCGTCGACCCGCGCGACTACGCCGACCCGGGCGCCGCGGCCGTCACGGCCCGTACGCTGGCCGGTGTCGCTCCGGGCAGCATCGTGTCGCTGCACCTTGGCCACGCCGGGACCGTTGCCGCCCTCCCCTCGATCCTGTCGGGCCTCGCCTCGCGCGGACTGCGCGCCGTCAGCCTCACCGAGCTGCTCGCATGACGCACCGCCTGCTCACCGTCCCGCCGCGCATCGTGGCCCTGGCCGCCGTCGTGCTGCTGTCGGCCTGCTCGGGCTCGTCGGCCTCCGCCGGCACCGACCCTGCCAGTGCGTCGGCGTCCTCCACGCTTCCGGGCGCGGCAGGCACGGCGGGCCCGTCCACCGTCGGAGCGGACCCGGCCGGCACCACGTCGCACGCCGGTCCGCTGCCCACCCGGCCGTATGCGCGCGTCGGCCCCGGTGACCTCTCCACGACGGCCCGGACGGCCCGCCCGCTCGTCTACGTGCCCGACCAGGTGGCCGGCCTGCTCCAGGTCGTCGACCCGCGCACCTATCGCGTCGTGTCGACCCTCCGCGTGCCGGCCTCGCCCGAGCACGTCGTGCCGTCGTGGGACCTCACCCGCCTGTGGGTCAACTCCGACAAGGGCAACGCTCTGACGCCGATCGACCCCCGGACCGGCGCCGTCGGTCGGCCCGTCGCGGTTCGCGACCCCTACAACCTCTACTTCACCCCTGACGGCCGCTATGCGCTCGTCATGGCCTCACGGTTCCGCGCGATCGACGTGCGCGACGCACACACCATGGCGCTCATCCGCTCGCTGCCCGTGCCCGCGTGCGGTGGTGTCAACCACGCCGACTTCACCGCCGACCTGCACACCTTCGTCGCGAGCTGCGAGTTCAGCGGCGGCCTGCTCGTCGTCGACGCCGCGGCGACCCGCGTCGAGAAGGTCATCGACCTCAATCACGTGCAGACCCCGGGGGCCACGCCCGTCATGGGCCCCGGGAGCATGACCGGCCCGCGGATGGGCCTGCAGAAGGGTGCGACCGCCATGCCGCAGGACGTGCGCCTCAGCCCCGACGGCCGGTGGTTCATGGTCGCCGACATGCTGCGCAACGGGGTGTGGTTCGTCGACGCGCGAACCTTCCGGCTCGACCACTTCGTCCACACGGGCCTCGGCGCCCACGGCATCTACCCCTCGAGAGACGCCTCGAAGGTGTATGTCTCCAACCGCGATGCCGGCACGATCACCGTCTTCGACGCCTCGACCGACCGTCCGGTGTCGACGTGGTCACTGCCGGGGCACGCCACGCCCGACATGGGCGGGGTCAGCGCGGACGGCAGGCAGCTGTGGCTGAGCGGCCGCTACAGCTCCGAGGTCTACGTCATCGACACCGCCACCGGCCGGCTCCTGCACCGGATCCGCGTCGGCGCCGGGCCGCACGGGCTTCTCGTGTGGCCGCAACCGGGGCGGTTCTCCCTCGGGCACACCGGCAACATGCGATGACACCGCCGGGCACGCCGGGAGGGGCGCACCCGCAGGAGCAGCGGTGACCCACTTCGTCCCCGGCAACCTGCTGACCGCGTGGACGGCCGACCCCGAGGGCCTCGCGCTCGTCGTCGCCGCCGCCGTGCCCTATGCCCTCCTGGTCCGCCGGGTCGCCCGCGCCGGGCTGCGTCCCTCGCCCTGGCGGGCCGCCCTCTACGCCGTGCTCGGCGTCGGCACGCTGGCCTACTCCACGTGTGGACCACCGGCGGTGTTCCGCCAGGAGGTCTTCTGGCTCGCGGCGCTGCGGATCGGTGTGCTCGCCGCTGTGACCCCCGTGGGGCTGGCCCTCGGTGACGTCGTCGGCCTGCTGCGCCGGCTCCACCCCGACGGCGAGCACCCGCTCCTCCGCTTCCTGCACGGACGCCTCTCCCGCGCCCTGACCTTTCCCGCCGTCAGCACCCTCCTCGCGACGGGCACGCTGCTCGTCGTCTTCGTGACTCCGGTGCTCACGTGGTCGGTCACCTCACGCGTCGTCGGGGTGGCCCTCGACCTCGTGCTGCTCGTGACGGGGCTGCTCTTCGTCCTGCCGCTGCTCGCCGACGACCTGCTGCCCGCGTGGGCCACGCCGCCGGTGCGCACGTTCCTCGCCTTCGTCGACGGCCTGCTCGACGCCGTGCCGGGCATCGTCGTGATGACCGCCGACACGATCCTGACTCCCGGCTACCCCGGCTTCTCGAGCCACGTCAGCGGCCTCGACCCGCTCCTCGACCAGCACCTCGGCGGCGGGTCGCTCATCGCGGTCGCCGAGTCCGTCGGGCTGCCGGTCATCGCGGCGGTCTTCCTCGACTGGGTCCGCAGCGACGAGCGCGACGCCCGTGCCGCCGACCTCCTCGACGACCGCGCAGGACCCGCCGGCGCCCCAGGACCCGCCGACACCCCGACACCTGCCGACGCCTCCGGGCTCTGGTGGGAGCAGGACCCGCGCTTCGCCGGACGCTATCGGCCAACCCCTCCCCCCGAGGACGCGAGCGGCCCGCCACCCCAGCAGGGGTGACGGGCCGATCGTGATCCGTTGGGACCGGGGAGGTCAGACCTCCGCGGGGGCCTCGGCGTCGGCAGGCGCGGCGTCGCCGGCCTTCTCGCTCTCGCCCTCGGGCAGGACCGCGGCGAGGCTCAGCTTGCCGCGCGGGTCGATCTCCTTGAGCTCGACCTGGACCTTCTGGCCCACCTTGACGACGTCGTCGACGCTGTCGATCCGCTTG
>JABFXB010000341.1 GCA_013361975.1 Dermatophilaceae bacterium | reverse complement strand
CCGGCCGCAGGACGACCTGTTCAGGTTCGTCAACGGCACGTGGCTCGACACGACCGAGATCCCCGGCGACCGGGCCCGGTTCGGCACCTTCGACATCCTGCGCGAGGAGTCGACCTCCCGCGTGCGCGACCTCATCGAGGCGGCCGCCGCTGACGACGACAGCGCACCGGGCACCCCGAAGCGCCAGGTCGGTGACCTCTACGCCAGCTTCACCGACACCGACCGGGTCGAGGAGCTCGGCCTCACCCCGCTGCAGGCGGTCCTGTCGGAGGTCGCCACCGTCGTCGACGTCGACACCCTCGGCGCCGCCCTCGGACGCCTCGAGCGCGACGGCGTCGACGGGCCGCTGCGCCACTTCGTGTCTCCCGACGAGCGCTCGCCGGAGGACTACGTCGTCTACCTCGAGCAGGGCGGCCTGGGGCTGCCCGACGAGTCGTTCTACCGCGAGGAGAAGTACGCCGACATCCGCACCGCCTACGTCACGCACGTCGGGCGGCTACTCGGCCTCGCAGGCATTCCGGAGGCGGAAGGCAAGGCCACCCGCATCATGGCGCTGGAGACCCTCCTCGCCTCGTCGCACTGGGACAACGTGACCAACCGCGACGCGGTGAAGACCTACAACGCCCACACTCTCGACGAGGCGAAGGAGCTGGCGCCCCGGTTCCCTTGGGACACGTGGTTGTCCGCGCTCCAGGCGCCGCAGGGTTCGTTCGACAAGGTCGTCGTCCGCCAGCCGAGCTTCGTCAGCGCGCTCGGTTCGGCGCTCGAGTCGGTCGACATCGACGACTGGCGTGCGTGGCTGACGTGGCACGTGCTCTCGGAGTTCGCGACCCTGCTGCCGCAGTCGTTCGTCGACGAGGACTTCGACTTCTACGGCCGCACCCTGTCGGGCCAGCCCGAGAACAAGGAGCGCTGGAAGCGCGGGGTGGCCGTCGTCGAGTCGTGCATCGGCGAGGCCGTGGGCCAGCTGTACGCCCAGCGCTGGTTCCCGCCGGCCGCGAAGGAGCGCATGCAGGAGCTCGTCGGCAACCTCGTGGCGGCGTTCCGCACGTCCTTCTCGTCGCTCGAGTGGATGGGGCCCGAGACCCGCGAGCAGGCCCTCGCCAAGCTCGAGGCCTTCACCCCGAAGATCGGCTACCCCGACGTCTGGCGTGACTACTCCTCGATCGAGGTCGACCCCGCCGACCTCGTCGGCAACGTGCGTCGCAGCACGGCGTTCGAGGTCGACCGCAACCTCGCGAAGATCGGCGGCCCCATCGACCGCGCCGAGTGGTTCATGCTGCCCCAGCACGTCAACGCCTACTACATGCCGTCGATGAACGAGATCGTCTTCCCGGCGGCGATCCTCCAGCCACCGTTCTTCGACCTCGAGGCCGACGACGCCGTCAACTACGGCGGCATCGGCGCCGTCATCGGGCACGAGCTCGGGCACGGCTTCGACGACCAAGGCTCCCGCTACGACGGCACCGGGGCCCTGCGCGACTGGTGGACCGAGGACGACCGCAAGCGCTTCGATGCACTGTCGCAGCGGCTCATCGAACAGTTCGACGGCTACACGCCCGCCGGCCTCGACGAGTCGCACAAGGTCAACGGCGCCCTCACCGTGGGCGAGAACATCGGTGACCTCGGCGGCCTGCAGATCGGCTACTCGGCCTATCGCATCGCCACCGAGGGCACCGGCATGACCGAGATCGACGGCTTCACCGGGCCACAGCGCTTCTTCATCGGCTGGGCCCAGGTGTGGAGGGGCAAGTCCCGCGAGGCCGAGGCGATCCGGCTGCTCGCCATCGACCCGCACTCGCCGCAGGACATCCGGGGCAACGCGGTGCGCAACCTGTCGGAGTTCGCCGAGGCGTTCGCCGTCAAGCCCGGCGACGGGCTGTGGCTCGAGCCGGACGAGCGGGTCCGCATCTTCTGAGACGTCTCTCGGCACGACGTGATCGAGGGGTGGGCGCGCGACGCGCCCGCCCCTCAGCCGTCGAGCCGTAGCTTGAAGCCGACGTGCGAGGCGACGAACCCGAGCCGCTCGTAGAACCGCCGCGCGTCGGTGCGGCTCGCGTCGCTCGTCAGCTGCACGAGCGAGGCACCGAGACGGCGCGACTCCTCGACGGCCCACGTCAGGAGCTCGGTGCCGAGGCCACTGCCGCGCTCGCCGTCGGCCACGCGTACGCCCTCGATGATCGTGCGCGTCGCCCCGCGGCGGGAGAGCCCGGGGATGACGCTGAGCTGGAGCGTGCCGACGACGGCACCGTCGCGCTCGGCGACGACGAGGTGCTGGGCCGGGTCGGCCGCCACCCGGTCGTATGCCGCGGCGTACGCCTGCGTGTCCGCGGGGTCCTCCCGGCCGGCCCCGAGCGGGTCGTCGGCGAGCATCGCCACGATCGCGCCGACGTCGTCGCGGGTGGCCGGGCGGATGACCGGGCCGGGCGTCATGCGGTCTCGGCGGCGCGCTTGAGCTGGGCCAGACCCTTGTCCATGTCGGGTCCGACGAGCTTCTCCATCGACCAGAACCTGCTCATGATGCGCATCACGACGTTCTGCGGGCCGGTCATGGCCCACTGGACCTGCGTTCCGTCGGCGACCGGCGTCAGCGTGAAGTCGACGCGGTTGTGCGCCTTCATCGGGGCAGCGAAGAGCAGGTCGACGCCGACGTGGCGCTTCTCCGACTCGAGGATCTCCATGCGACCCTCGCCGGCCTTGCTGTTGCCCTTCCACGCGTAGACCGCCCCCACGCCGGAGCCGGTTCCCGCGTACGTGCGGTCCATGGCCGGGTCGAGGCCCTCCCACGGTGACCATTTCTGCCACTCGTGGAAGTCGGCGAGGAGGGCGTGGATGCGCTCGGGCGTAGCCGCGATCGTCGTCTCGCGGGTGATGAGGAAGCTCTTGTCGGCCATGGCGGCATCCTGCCATCGGGGTGCGGCTCGGGGGAGGAGCCGCACGCCGGCTGCGCGCCGCCTAGGGGGCCCTGAGCTGGTAGACGTCGGCCGTGCCGAGCCGCAACCGGAGCTCGGCCAGCGTGGCGAGCGCCGGTGACACCTTGCTGGCCCTGCGGTCGGCGTAGAGCCAGCGGACGCCGCGGGCGTAGAGCTCGTCGAGCCCGGCCCGCGTGGGCGCCGTGAACGCTGCCTCGTTGAGGGCGAAGGTGGCCGGGTCGGCGAAGGGCTGCTGCCGGGAGCCGAGGTTGTTCTTGCCGTTCGCCTCGTGGGCCGCCTCCGTGTAACCCCAGCCCTCGACGAGGACCGCACGCTGGGTCAGCCCGCTGACCCAGAAGGACCGGGCGTCGCAGCTCGGCCGGGTGAGGAAGCGCACGCAGTGGAGGTTGGTGGCGACGACGTCGCGGGTGGGCGTGTGCGCAGCCACCCAGCGCGCGGCCTTCACCTCGGCCGAGCTGACCGTCCGGGACGGCTCGGGCGCGTAGCCGCCGGGCTTGGGGACCTCCGTCAGCGGGCGTACGACCGGAGCGAGGACGAAGGCCGCGGTCATCGCCACGATGAGCGGCAGAGCGGCCCGGCTGCCCCTTCGGTGCAGCACCCACCAGAGCCCGAGGCCGACCAGCAGGGGGACGACGACGACGGCGAGGTCGGTGAGGAGCTCGCCGTGCACGACGGCGGCGCGTGGGCTCCTCGCCCCCGCCGGCACGTCGTCCTGGGACAGGGAGTTCTGCAGCTTGAGCACCAGCCAACCGAGCCCGAGACCGGCCACGGCCCACACCGCGAGCCGCCGCCGACGGTGACCAGCAGCAGCCGTGGTCCAGATCCGGTGGACCCCCCAGGCCGCGAGGACGTGCCACGCCACGACGGCCCCGCGCATGAAGTAGGCCTGGGAGACGCCGTCGACGTCGAGGAGCATCATCGCCCACCAGCCCGCGATGCCGGTGCCGAGCAGGAACCACGCGGTCAGGTCGCCGTCCCGGCGGAAGGAGAGGACGGACAGGCCGGAGAGCAGCCACGCGTACTGCACGGCATACGCCACGAGGATGAGCGCGAGGAGCGTCGCGGCACCGGGGGCGTCGAGCCGGGGGATGACCAGTCCGGTGTTGACGCCGATCTCGTAGTTGGTGAGCCCCGTGACCTCCTTCCAGACCGGGAAGCGCCGCACGATCGCGAAGGCCTGCACGCCAGCTCCCGCGCTGCTGCCGGTCACGAGCGGCGCCATGACGAGCATGGCGGCGAGCAGGGCGCCGCCGAGGGCCAGGCAGCGTCGCCACCCGTCGCGCCGGAGCAGCGCGACGACCCCTGCCAGGGCCGCCCCGCAGAGGAGCACGGGCAGGACCGATGACTTGGAGCCGGCCGTGAACATCAGGACGAGGAAGAAGAGGATCCAGCCCCGGCGGACCGGTCTGCCCCTCAGGACGTCGGTCGCGACGTGGACGACGAGCAGCATCGGGATGAGGGAGTAGGTCTGCGACGGGCTGTGCGCCACGAACGCCGCGACGCCGTCGAGCCCGAGCCACGTGATGCCGTTGAGGCTCCCGCTCGTGAGGAGGAAGGCGATCACGACGAGCGACGGCCACGCGGAGCCGGTGAGCTTCACCATGACCGCCACAGCCAGGCCGGCGAGGACGAGGACGAGGGGGACGAGCCACAGCCGGGCGATGACCACGGGCAGGTCGATGCCGGTGAGCGTGCTCATGACGCCCATGTGGGCGTTCGAGAACCAGTGGTAGGTGAAGGTGAGGTCGGCGACCTGCGGCACCCGGGGCAGCACCGAGCGCTGCAGCTCGGCCGCGGCCGCGAGGTGCCAGTAGTCGTCCGGGTACCACATGAGCGACTTGGGGGGCAACGGCGAGGAGACGAACCACGACTGGGCCGTGCGCCACAGGAGACCCGACGTGAGGGCCGCGGTCGCCCAGGCGGCGCCGACCGGCAGCCGCTGCGGGTAGCGCCCGATGGCGGCGTGACGCCGCAGTGCCGGCACCGCCGCGAAGGGCGCGACGAGCAGCACTGTCCACACCCACATCCACGACGCCAGGCCGAGGGCAGTGAAGAGGAACCAGCCGAGCAGCTGCAGGGCCAGCCCGGTGGCCGCCCCGAGGGCCAGGTCGGCGACGAGGAGGCGCTGCCGACCGCGCAGCCAGCGGTGCACGAGGGTGCCGGGCAGCAGGACCGACACCAGGAAGGCCAGCAAGTAGGCCACCACGGCCCGGCGCGGTGTGTCGTACGCGACCAGCAGGACGACGGCGAAGACGACGGGGACGACTCCCGCCGCCCACCCCGAGGCCCGCCGCAGCACCTCCCCACGGT
>JABFXB010000172.1 GCA_013361975.1 Dermatophilaceae bacterium | reverse complement strand
CGCCAGACCGCAGTTCGAGACCCTGCCCTCCCCGTCCACCACGACCCGGCAGACCGCCTCGACGAGCGGCCACTCCGCCTCGAAGCGGCTGATGGCGCGGAAGTAGGCGGCACGCTCACCCGCGACCGCGGGCGGGAGCACCACGCTCGTCAGCACCTCGTCGTCGGCGAGCAGGTGGTCGCGGGTCGGGTCGGACCCGTCGCCGAGGACCTCACCCACCGACAGCCCGTCGCGCTGCGTCGTGTCGACCGTGGCGGCATACGTGAGCAGGGCCATCGCGAGGGACGACGGGTGCGGGTGGACGCACGGCGCGGTGTCGAAGACGTTGCCGTAGAGGTGGCGCCCGTCGCGAGCGGGACAGCCGTCGCCGCCCGACTTGAAGCACGACGTGTGCGGGTGGCGGAAGTACCAGCAGCGCGTGCGCTGGAGCAGGTTGCCGCCGACCGTCGCCATTGCGCGCACCTGCGGGGTCGCGAGGCCGGCCGCGGTCAGGGCGAGCGCCGGGTAGTCGCCGGCGAGCTCGCGGGCGACGGTCGCGACGGTGGTGCCCGCGCCGATCGTCGTGCCGGTGCCGGTGCGCTCGATGCCCGCGAACCCGGGTATGCCGGTGAGGTCGAGCACGTGAGGCGTCGCGCCCGTCGTGCGCAGCCGTTCCTGGAGGTCGGTGCCGCCAGCGCGATAGACGAACTCGCCTGTGCCGTCAGTGCGCTCGGGCCGCTCGTCGTATGCCGTCAGGATCGTGACGCTCACCGCGCCACCTCCGTGCGGAGCCCTTCGAGCACCCGGTCGGGCCGCATCGGGAGCGTCAGCGGTCGCCAGCCCGTGGCGTTGAAGATCGCGTTGCCGACCGACGCTGCCGGGCTGATCGTCGCGACCTCCCCGAGGCCGACGCCGCCGCCGGGCACGCGGTCCCAGCCGTCCTCGTGGAAGTGGATGTCGATCTCGGGGGTGTCGCCGAGCTGCGGGATGCGGTAGTCCTCGAGGTTGGCGGTCAGGGTGAGGCCGGTGTGCGGGTCGAGCACCTGGTTCTCGTAGAGCGCGAGGCCGATGCCCTGGATGATCGACCCCTCGCACTGGCTGCGCGCCAGCACGGGTGCGTGGATGCGCCCGACCGCGATGCCGCCGTGCACGCGCAGCACGCGGGTCCTGCCGGTGCGGGTGTCGACCTCCACCTCGCTGACGTGGACGGCGGCCGAGAAGCCCCGGCCGATCTGGATGCCGTTCATCGTGATCGGGACCGCGCGCAGGCCGCGGTCTCCACCACGCTTCGCCGACGCGGAGGCGCCGTCGGGCGCGGCGGCGACGTCGCGGCCGACCCGGTCGCGCAGGCTCGTCGCCGCCTCGACGGCGGCCGACCACAGGGAGACCGTGGTGCGGCTGCCACCCGAGGCGGGGCCGTGCGACGTGCCGGCGTGCGAGCGCCCGAGGCGGACGTCGACCTCCGTCGGGTCGAGGCCGAAGACGCCGGCCACGGCTCGGGCCACGACGGTGCGGCTGCCGGTGCCCATGTCCTGGCTCGCCGTCGACGCGACGAGCCGGCCGCCGTCGACGGAGACGACGACCTCACAGTCGGGGTCGACGAGGTAGATCCAGTTGCCCGTCGCCACTCCCACGCCGCGCCGGAACCGCCCAGACTGGCTGCCGGTCAGCGGCCGCTGCTGCCACGTCGGCAGCGCGCCGGCCCAGCGGTAGAGGGCCTGGCGCTTCTGGTTGCCGTCCCACTGGGCGCGCAGGGCGATCGGGTCGCGACCCGTGCGGTGCGCCAGCTCGTCGACCGTCGACTCCAGGGCCCACGCGCTCGTCGGACCGCCCGGCCCGCGGAAGGGTGCGCCCGGCGGCGCGTTGGTGACGACGTCGACGTCGCGCGCGAGCCGGGGGGTGCGCCCGTACATCAGCATGGCGAGCGCCGCGACGCTGTTGCCGACGGCGACGCCCGCGTGGCTCTCGGTGTCGACGGTGAGCGCCTTGACCGCGTGGGAACGCTCGTCGACGAGAAGCGAGACCCGGCTGCGGCTGCCGGGACGGTTGCCCGTGGCGGTGAGCTCCTCGTGCCGGTCGAGCACCAGCTTCACCGGACGCCGGGCGATCCGACTGAGCGAGATGGCACCGACGGCCTCCATGGTGAGGCTCAGCTTGGCCCCGAAGCCGCCGCCGACGTACTCCGCGACGACCTCGACCTCGGCCGGCTCGAGATCGAAGTGGCGGGCGATCTCGGCGCGCATGAGGTCGACGCCCTGCGTGCTGAGCCACACGCGCAGGTGCTGTGGGTCGCTCCAGTCGGCGACGCAGGAGTGCGGCTCGAAGGCGGTGTGCACCTGCACGCCGGTGCGCAGCTCGAGCTCGACGAGGCCTTTCGGTGCCGGCCCGTCCGGGCCCGCGGGTCCGGCCGACCCTGCGGAGCGCGCCGCCGCGATGCGCCGCTTGGCCACGGTGCCGAGCACCGGCGTACGTGCTGGGCCATGGCGGTTGCCGTCCCACGGCGCCGGCATCGACCCGCCCTCGCCCGCGCTCGGCGCCGCCTTGCGGTCGGCGCGGCTCCCGTAGACGAGGGGCGCACCGGGGCGCACCGCCTCTGCCGGGTCGACGACGAACGGCTGTGTCGTCACCCGGACGTCGAGCTCGCGGGCCAGCCGACGCGCCTCGGCCGGCGACTCGGCGGCGACGACGGCGATCGGCTGCCCGGCCCAGCGGACCCGGCGGTCACCCGGACCCTCCTGCGCCAGCAGGTCGACGCCGACGACGCCCGGGGGGAAGGTGATCGGCCCGACGATGCCCGCCGCGACGTGCGAGCGACGGAACGCCGCGTGCAGCATGCCGGGCAGGCTGACGTCGGTGGTGTAGACGGCGGACCCGGTGACCTTGGCGGGGGCGTCGACGCGCTCGACGGTGCCTGCCCCGTCGTCGTGCTCGCCACGACAGGCAGCCGCGACGGCGCGGAAGACCCCCTCGTACGCGCCGCAGCGGCACAGGTGACCTGCGAGCGCTTCGGCGATGGTCTCGCGGGCAGGTTCGTCGGTGCCGTGCTCGGCGCGCCACCGGTCGTGGAAGGCGACCGCGTCGACGACGAATCCCGGTGTGCAGTAGCCGCACTGGAGCCCGTCGTGGTGTGCGAACGCGCGCTGCACCGGGTGCAGGTCGTCACCGTCGGCGATGCCTTCGACCGTCGTCACGCCGGCGTCGCGCAGCCGCGTGGCCGGAGTGAGGCAGCCGAGCACCGGCTCACCGTCGACGAGCATGGTGCAGGCCCCGCACACGCCGCTGCCGCAGACGAGCTTCGTGCCGGTCAGGCCGAGCCGGTCGCGCACGACCTCGACCGCTGCCTCGGTGCCGTCGACCTCGACGACCCGCGGCTCGTCGTTGACCGTGGTGGTGAGCTCCATGAGACCTCCTCCGGCTGCGTCTCGGCGGCACGGCTCGAGACGGTCCAGTGGCGACGCTACCTCCGGACCGCGCCGGGCGCGATGATGTCGTCGAGGGCTCGGAACGCGTGCCCGGGGACGAGGAGGCGCGGCCATGCGCATCGCAGTGCTGGGCACGGGTGGGATCGGCGGGTACTTCGGCGGGCGGCTCGCCGCATCGGGGCACGACGTCACGTTCGTCGCGCGCGCTGCGCACCTCGCGACGATCCGTGAGCGGGGCCTGCAGGTGGCCAGCGTCGCCGGCGACTTCACGGTGCACCCGGCGAGCGCCACGGACGACCCGACGACGGTGGGCACGGTCGACGCGGTGCTGCTCGCGGTGAAGACGTGGCAGATGCCCCCCGTCCTCGAGACGCTGCCGTCGCTCGTCGGCCCTGCCACGGCGGTGGTCACGACGCAGAACGGGGTCGAGGCACCCGACCAGGTCGCCGCCGTCGTCGGTCGGGGCGCCGTGTTGCCGGGCATCGCCAAGATCTTCGCCTTCATCGACGGCCCGGGACGGATCACCCACGCCGGTGGACCCGCGTCCCTCGTGTTCGACGAGTGGGAAGCCCGCCCCGGTCGCCCCTCGGACCGTGTCGTGCGTCTGCGTCAGGCCGTCGCCGCCTCCGGGGCGGCCTCGCCCGTGCCCGAGGACATCTGGGCCGAGCTGTGGTCGAAGATGCTCATGGTCGTGCCCTTCGGCGGCCTCGGGGCGGCTCTCGCCGCCACCCTCGGCGAGCTGCGCGAGGACCCGGCCCGGCGGGCGCTGCTCCGCGACGCGATGCGCGAGGTGGAGGCGCTGGCCCGGGCACGCGGCATACGGCTGCCCGAGAAGGTGGTCGACGGCACGATGGCGTTCGTCGACGACCAGCCGGCCGACGCCACCACCTCGCTGCAGCGTGACCTGCTCGAGGGACGCCCGTCGGAGCTCGACGCGTGGACCGGAGCGGTCGTGCGCCTCGCTGCCGACTCGGGCGTCGACGTGCCGCTCCACCGCCTCCTGCTGGAGGTGCTGAGGAGCCGTCACCCCGACGCGCTCCCGGACTGAGACCTGACGGGCGCTCAGAGGTCGGGGCGGCAGGCGCCGCGCCCGAGGAGGGCGAGGCCCCGACGGTCGCCGTCGGCGGGCCCGTCAACCGCGCCGCCCGACTCCGACATGAGCTGCGAGCCGTCAGAGACGTGGTTGAGCCCGATGACGTGACCGACCTCGTGCTCCACCACGGCGCGGGCGGAGTCGCTGCGACCGGCCCTCAGCAGCCCGGTCATGGCGTCACGGTCGAGCCACACCGAGCCGGAGACGTAGACGAGCACGCCGTCGTCGGCGGCGCGCGGCGTGCTGCCACCGAGCCCGATCGTGTCGCCGGCGAGGCGCGGCACCTGCTCGGGCGTCGCGAACGAGATGTACACGGGCGCCCAGCGGTCGCCGTAGCGGTCGGGCTGGTACGGGTCGCGTTCCGGCGCCGGCCGCTCGTCGGTGAGACCGTCGTCGACGAAGCGCAGGCCGCTCGCCTGCGACATCGTCGCGACCGCCTCGCGCACGAGCACGTCGCCGCCGTCGGGCAGGCCCTCCCTGGCGATGGTGAAGTGGATGGGACGGCACGGGTCGTACGCGACGGGCCCGGTGCCGTCGCGCTGCATCCGCATGAACGTGTAGCCGCCTCGCCCGCCGGGGGACGCGGGTGGCGCACCCAGCGGCGCCTGGGCCGCGCCGATGCCTGCCGGCGGCGCGTCGGCGCCGAGCCCGAGTCGCGAGTCGAACGGCCTCGCCTGCCACAGCCACACGGGCAGCGCCACGACCAGGAGGGCGAGGGCGACCAGGCCGAGCCACCGCGGCCGGCGGCTGCGGCGTGGGCCGCCGGCTCGGGCGCGGTG
>JABFXB010000018.1 GCA_013361975.1 Dermatophilaceae bacterium | reverse complement strand
GGCACGGACAGAGCTGTCGAGGCGCACGTTCGTCAAGGCAGTCGGGGGTGCTGGAATCGGGTTCGCGCTGTACGCGTACCTGCCGGGAGGTGAGAAGGTGGCCGTGGCCCAGGTGCCCGGGGGGACCCTGGACGCGACCACCATCCCGAAGTTCGTCACCCCGCTCGTCATCCCCCCGGTGATGGCCAGAGCCGGCACGATCAGGCAGACCGCGGGGCCGCCCGTCGACTACTACGAGATCTCGCAGCGCCAGTTCCTGCAGCAGGTCCTGCCCGCAGGCCTTCCCGCCACCACGGTCTGGGGCTACGGCGCGCTGTCGTCGGACAGCAAGCAGGGGGTGCTGCTGCACCATGCGCCCTGCCCGACCATCGAGGCCGAGCACGGCCGACCGGTCCGGGTGAAGTGGGTCAACGAGCTCGTCGACAGCCAGGGGCGCTACCTGCCGCACCTGTTCACCGTCGACCCGACGCTGCACTGGGCGAACCCGCCTGGTGGGACGAGCGGCCGGGACTCGCGACCCGTCTTCAGGAAGACGCCGGGACCGTACACCGGGCCGGTGCCGATGGTCGTGCACCTCCACGGAGCTGTCGGCGTGGGTGACGAGAGCGACGGCTACCCGGAGGCGTGGTTCCTGCCGGCGGCGACCGACCTTCCGAGCGGGTACGCCGCCAAGGGCACCTGGTACGACTTCTTCGCGGGCAAGGCGAACGCGGGCTACGGCGCCACGTGGGGCGCCGGCTTCTCCGTCTTCCAGTATCCGAACCCGGACCGGGCGTCGACGAAGTGGTTCCACGACCACGCCCTCGGGATGACGAGGGTCAACGTGTATGCCGGTGGCGCCGGGTTCTATGTCATCCGTGGTGGCCCCGACGGCGACGCGGCGGTGCGCGACAGCAGAACTCAGACGACTGCAGTGCTGCCGGGCCCCGCCCCGAGCAAGGCGGACGGGTTCCCGACGACGAAGAGCTACTACGAGATCCCGATCGTGATCCAGGACCGCGCCTTCAACACGGACGGCTCGCTCTTCTACCCGGACTCGCGGGTCTTCTTCGACGGCATCGTGCGCCAGTACATCCCCAAGGGCACCTTCTCGCCGTTCTGGAACCCGGAGTTCTTCGGCAACACGCTCATGGTCAACGGCCGCACCTGGCCCTACCTCGACGTCGAGCAGCGCCGCTACCGCTTCCGGTTCCTCAACGGCTGCCAGTCCCGCTTCCTCATCCTCGACTTCCAGAAGATCCCGGGCGTCAAGGTCACGGTGATCGGCAACGAGGGCGGGTTCCTGGCACTGCCCGTCGACCTCACGGCGGACCACGCGAACCGGCTGCTGATGGCGCTGGCCGAGCGTGCCGACGTCATCGTCGACTTCACGGACGTCCCGGCGGGGAAGCACGTCCTGCGCAACGTCGGCCCCGACGAGCCCTTCGGTGGCGGCGAGCCGAGCCTTCCCGGCGAGCCGGGCGACTTCGAGGTGGCCGACCAGCAGACGACCGGGCTCGTCATGGAGTTCCGGGTGGGTCCGGTGAAGAGCGCCGACCTGTCGACCCCGGGTCGGTTCCTGCAGCTCCCGGCGGTGGCTGCGCTGCCCGCCGAGCAACGCGCCCGCAAGGTGGCGCTCGTCGAGCTCGCCGACGTCGGTGCCGACGCCGCGGGAGCCCCGGTCGAGGGGCCCATCGAGGGCGCCCTCGGCGTGGTCCACGACGGCCTGGCGATGGAGCACGAGTGGATGCATCCGGTGACCGAGAACCCGGGCGTGGGTGACACGGAGGTCTGGGAGATCCACAACACGACCGCGGACGCGCACCCCATCCACCTGCACCAGGTGGCGTTCGAGGTCGTCGAGCGCCAGCCGCTGCTCCTCGCGGCTGGGGAGGTCGTCCAGCCGATGGAGGCCGTCGGCGCGGCGACGCCGCCCGAGGCCTGGGAGTCGGGCGTCAAGGACACGGTGACGGCCTATCCGGGGCAGGTGACGCGCCTGCGTGCGCACTTCGAGCGCCCCGGCCAGTTCGTCTGGCACTGCCACATCCTCGAGCACGAGGACAACGAGATGATGCGGCCGTTCCGGATCGGCCCGGTCCAGCCGGGACAGCCCGGCTGAGCGCCCTGGTCGAGCCCAGCGGCTGAAGAGCTCGAGCAACGACTCCCACCGGCACCGGTCTGTCAGTGGGAGTCGCGCGCCCGGTGCGGGCCTCACGCCCGGTGTGGGCGTGTGGCCCAGCTCGAAGGAAGGAGGCCGCGCGCCGGAAGGGAGTCCGGCGCGCGGCCCCGTCCGCCTCGGCCGTGGGGGAGGGGGTCGGCCGAGACCAAGAGGCCCACCTGGGGGGTCAGGGGGTCTCCGCGAGGTGTTCGTTCGAGGGGACGTCGATAGGTGCGGAAGAAGGGGTCGACTGGTGATTCAGTTGGTGCGCCGGGCGATTCGACTGGTCTGGCGACGTCGGCTCGAACGTCCCGACACCCAGATTGAAGGTCTTCGCCGAGCCTTTGTCAAGAGTTTGTAGAGGGTTGGCTCGGATGCTGGTCAGCCGATGCCGGCGCGGTCCGGAACCTGCCCGGAGGGCGTGTCCGAGGGGCTGTGCTGCACCCCGGACCCCGGGCCGGCAGGTTCGCCCTGGTGCTCCATTCGGCCGGCCGGATGGGGACGGCGCGGCCACCAGAAGCGGTCGCCGAGCACGATCCCGATCGCCGGCACGAGCAGGGTGCGCACCACGAGCGTGTCGAGCAGGACGCCGACGCAGATGATGACGCCGATCTGGGCCAGCGCCACGAGCGGCAGCACTCCCAGCACGGCGAAGACGGCGGCGAGCAGGATGCCGGCACTGGTGATGACACCACCGGTGGCCGCCAGCCCGCGCAGCATGCCGGCCCGCGAGCCGTGGGTGCGCGACTCCTCCCGGGCGCGGGTGACGAGGAAGATGTTGTAGTCGACGCCGAGGGCCACGAGGAAGACGAAGGCGAAGAGGGGTGTGCTGTCGTCCAGGGCCGAGAAGCCGAAGACCTGGGTGAAGATCCACCACGAGGCGCCGACGCTCGCCAGGTAGGTCGCGACGACCGTCGCCACCAGGACGATGGGCGCCACGACCGAGCGCAGCAGCAGTGCCAGTGCGAGCAGGACGAGGCCGAGCACCAGCGGGAGGATGACGAAGCGGTCGCGCGAGGACGCCTCGGCCTGGTCGAGCGACACGGCCTCCGAGCCACCGACGTGGGTCTGGGCGATCGGCGCGACCGCCGTGCGGAGGGCTCGCACCGTCTGGGCGGACTCGTCGGTTCCGGGCGCCGCGCTGATGACGGCGTCGACCTCGGTCACTCCTCCGCCGGTGTTGACCACTCGGGCGCTCGCGACTCCGTCGACCCCCGCGGCGGCCGCGCGCACGCGCTCGGCGTCGCCCGTGGTGACGACGACGGCGGGGTCGGCGCTGCCGGCCGGGAAGGACTCGGCGAGGCGCTCCCCGGCCGCGATGGCCTCGGGCTTCTGGAGGAACTGGTCGGACTGGCCGAGCCCGGTGTCGACGGCGAGGAGTCCGCCGGCCATCGCGGCGAGCAGCACCAGCGTGACGCCGATGACGCGCTTGGGCCGTGCGGCGACACGGTCGCCGACGCGGCGCCAGAGCGAGCGACCGTCGGCCAGGGCGTCCTCGCCGACGTGGGGGACCTTCGGCCAGAAGACCCAGCGGCCGAAGGAGACGAGGGCGGCCGGCAGGACGACGAGCACGAACGCGGCGGCGACGACGACGCCCACGGCGCAGGCGACGCCGAGCCCCCGGGTGGCGGGGAAGAGCGAGAGGGCGAGGGTCAGCAGGCCGACGACCACCGTGACAGCGCTCGAGAGCACCGCCTCCGCCGTACGCCGCAGGGCGAGTGACATGGCCTCGCGCCGGTCGTCGTGGCGGCGAAGCTCGTCGCGGTAGCGGGAGATGAGCAGCAGGGCGTAGTCGGTGCCGGCACCGAAGACGAGGACCGACAGGATGCCGATCGTCGACTCGTCCCAGACGAGGTCGAAGACCGAGAGCACGTGCGTCGCGACGACGGCCGAGAGCCGGTCGGCCACGCCCACGACGACGAGCGGGACGAGCCAGAGGACCGGGCTGCGGTAGGTGATGACGAGCAGCAACGCGACGACCGAGGCGGTCGCGATGAGCAGCCGGGTGTTGGCGCCGTCGAAGACCTTGGCCAGGTCGGCCTCGACCGCGGCGGGGCCGGTGACCTGGGCCGTCACACCATCGGGCAGGCCCTGCTCGGCGGTGGATCGGATGTCGGCCACGGACTTCGAGGTCTCCGTGGCGCTCTCGGCGGCGACGGGCACGACGGCGAGAGCGGCGCTGCCGTCGTCGCTGCGCTGGAGCGGGATGCGGCCGCCGCCGGGAAGCTGGCGAGCCCGGTTCTCGATGGCCGCCACGTCGGCCGAGCTCAGCGTTCCACCGGCGCGGGTGAACAGCACGACGGCCGTGGACCCGTCGGACTCCGGGAGGCGGTCGCGCAGCTCGGCGGCCTTGGCGCTGTCGGAGCCGACGGGCAGCTGGTCGGTGGACGCGGCAGTGCGTGTCGCCTCGCCGATGGCGCTGGTGACGCCCATGGCGCCGGCGAGCGCGAGAATGACGATGGCGACGGCCCACCATCGCCGCACGATGGTGTGGGTCAGACCCTGCACAAGAACCTCCGACATAAGATGAGTAACTGAGTTACTCAGATGATTACTAAGTTGGTGAGTGACATTACCATGAAGCGTCGCACTGCCAGAGACGCGCCCCCAGGCACCCGTGCGTCCGACGCGACCCCTGACGCGGTGGCGGACGCGGCACCGGCCGGCGGGTCCGATCTGCCCGAGCTGGGGCTCGTGCCGGGGGTGCCGGAGTGGCGCACGACCGCGACCCTGGCCGCGCTCCAGGAGCTCGTCGAGGTCTCCGAGACGGTGCCGGCCGTCGTCGCGCGCAAGGCCGGTCTGTCGACCACCGAGCTGCACTCGCTGCGACACCTCATGCGTGGTCCGCTCGGCCCCGTCGAGATCGGGCGCCTGCTCGGGGTGACCTCGGCCGCGTCGTCCGGCGTCGTCGACCGCCTCGTCTCCCGCGGGCATGCCGAGCGGCGCTCGCACCCGGGTGACGGCCGGCGCACCGAGGTGGTCATCACCGACAGCGGGCGGGCCGAGGTGCTGGCCCGCATGCGCCCGATGTTCGAGGCGCTCGCCGACCTCGACGCCTCGCTCGACGACCGAGACCGCGAGGTCGTCGAGCGCTACCTGCTCGGAGCCACCGCGGCCATGCGCAACCTCATGTCCTGAG
>JABFXB010000338.1 GCA_013361975.1 Dermatophilaceae bacterium | reverse complement strand
GCGGTTGCGTCAGGGGTGGGCGGTGCACGGGCCACTCGTGGCGCAAACGTGCACCCGTGCGGCAAGCCCGCACCGCTGCGTCAGCGCGTCGCGCGCAACCCGGCTGCGTAACGCTCGAGCGCCCTCGTCGCCCGGTCGGTCTCGTCCTCGACCCGGGCGACGAGGGCTTCGTCGGCGAGACGCCCGGCCGCGCCCAGGTCCTCGACCTGCTTGCACACCTGGGCGAGCACCGTGGCACCGAGGTTCGACGCAGACCCCTTGAGCCCATGGGCGATCCGACCCTGGCTCTCAGCATCGCCCTCGGCATGGGCGGCACGCAGGTCGGTGACGCGCTGGCGTGCTCCATCGCCGAAGCGGTCGATGAAACGGAGCAGCAGCGAGGGATCACCGGGATCGAGGTCGCGCAGCTCGGCGAGCCGCCGCTCGTCGAGCACCGGGGGCACCGACGGCGGCGGCACGGCCGAGCTCGGCGCCTGCGGCCGGCCCCTGCCTGAACCACCCGTCCAGCGCTGCAGGGTCGAGGCGAGCAGCGCGACGTCGATCGGCTTGGTCAGGAAGTCGTCCATGCCTGCCTGGAGGCACCGCTCGCGCTCGCCCGCGATCGCCGAAGCCGTCATCGCGATGACGGGCAGCCGTCGGCCGGGAGCCTCCTGCGCACGGATCTCCCTCGTGGCCTCGTAGCCGTCCATCTGCGGCATCTGGCAGTCCATCAGCACGGCCACCAGGGTGTCGCCGTGGTCGCGGTGGGCTTTCACGCCCTCGACCCCGTTGCCCGCGACCAGGACGGCATACCCGAGGCTCTCGAGGATGCCCTTGGCGACGAGCTGGTTGATCTCGTTGTCCTCGACGACGAGCACCGCGCACAGCGGACCTTCGGCGCCGGAAGGCACGACGACGGTGGCCGGGGCGACGCCCGCAGCGCCGACGGGGCAGGGGAGCACGAGGCGGCGCCCGGCGACGTCGGACATGGTGTCGAAGAGCGCCGACGGCATGACGGGAGCGGTGAGCGTCGAGTCGACCCCTGACGCCATGAGGGCCGTCGGGTCGGGCGAGGGCACCTGGGCACACACGAGCACGACGCGTACGCCGGCGAACCGCTCGTCGGAGCGGATCATGCGGGCTACCTCCAGCCCGTCGCCCCCGGTTCCGGGGTCGTCGAGAACCACGACGTCGACCGAGGAGCCCTGGCGGCCGGCCCGGCGGAGCTGCGCCAGCGCTTCGACACCGGTCGCCACCGACGTCACCGACATCGCCCACGCGGCCAGCTGCCCCTCGATGCTCAGGCGGTGCGCCGCGTCGGCGCCGACGACGAGAGCGCGCAGGCCCGACACGGCCGCCACCTGGGACTCCGTGCGCCCGAGACCGCCCGTCGATGCAGCGCCGAAGGCGGCGGTGAACCAGAACGTGCTGCCCCGGCCCGGCTCGCTGTCGAGCCCGATGTCGCCGCCGAAGGCCGACACGATCTGCCGGCTGATCGACAGGCCGAGCCCCGTGCCGCCGTACTCGCGCGTCGTCGACGAGTCGCCCTGCGAGAAGGACTCGAAGAGCCGCGAGCGCACGTCGGGCGAGATGCCCGGCCCGGTGTCCGAGACGTCGACGCGCAGCACCGGCCCCGCGGGCGTCGAGCGCTCGAGCGACAGGTGTGCCGACACGCTGCCGGCGTCGGTGAACTTGACGGCGTTGGTGGTGAGGTTGGCGATGACCTGCCCGAAGCGCACGGGGTCGCCCGACACGAGGAGCGGCACGTCGGCCGAGTGGGTCACCGACAGGTTGAGCGACTTGGCGCGGGCCCTTTCGGCGAGCAGCGCGACCCCCCGCTCGAGCACCCCTGCCGGGTCGAAGTCGACCGACTCGAGCTCGAGGCGCCCCGCCTCGATCTTGGACAGGTCGAGGATGTCGTTGACGAGGTCGAGCAGGACACGGCCGGCCTGGTCGATGCCGTCGGAGAGGCGCCGCTGGTGCGGGGTCAGCTCGGTGCGGCCCAGCAGCTCCGAGAGCCCGATGACGCCGTTGAGGGGGGTGCGGATCTCGTGGCTCATGGTCGCGAGGAACTCGGACTTCGCGCGCGACGCCGCCATGGCCGCGTCACGGGCGTGAGCCAGCCGCTGGGCCGTCCACTCGCGGTCGGCGACGCGGGCGAAGAGCGCGGTGGTCTGCCGGATGGTCACGGCGTCGGACTCCACGGGGGGCGCCGGGCTGCGCATGTCGAGCACGACGACGCACGCGACACGGTCCTCGGCGATGACCGGCACCGCCACGACGAACGAGCCCGCCGGCGAGGCGTCGGCGACGACGGTGCGCTCTGCCGCGGCCCGGGCGGCGAACCCCATGCCGACGTCGACCGGAAGGGTGCTCGACTCGGTGCCCTCCGCCGCGAGGATCGGCGGCCCGAGGCCGCCGTCGGCGTCGAGCACCGTCGCCAGCACCGGCCGCCACGTCGTGTGCCGGGCCACCTCGACGAGCACGGCGGGCAGCGCCTCGGCCAGCGTGGCGGACTCGTTGGCGGCGGTGGCCATGGCGGTGACGAGACCGAGGGCCTGCTCGGCGTCCTTCTGCTCGGTGATGTCGTGCGCGGTGCCACCCATGCGGATGGCCTTGCCGTCGGGGTCGCGCGTGACGAGACCACGCCCGCGGATCCAGCCGGTCTGGCCACTCGTGCGCAGCACCCTCGCGTCGAACTCGAAGGAGTCCTCGGAGTCGACGGCCGCGCCGACGGTCTCGGCGACGGCGGCCCGGTCGTCCGGATGAATGCGCGCCAGGAAGCCCTCGTAGGTCGGGGCCAGCTCGCTGCGGTCCATGCCGTAGATGCGGTAGAGCTCGTCGGACCACGACACGCGGTCGTTGCCGACGTCCCACTCCCAGCTGCCGATCTTCGCGATTCGCTGCGCCTCGGCGAGCTGGTCGAGCAGCTTGCGCTGCTCGCTGTGCTCGCTGACCCGGTGCATCCAGCCGCGCCGCCGGCCGGTCTCGTCGACGAGCGGCGTGTGCGAGACGAGCGCCCAGAACCTCTCGCCGCGCGAGTCGAGCAGGCTGCACTCGAGGTTGTCGCCGGGCTCGCCGCGCGTCGCGAGCTCGTCGAGGTGCCGCCGGAACTGCACCTTGCCGACCTCGTCGACCGCGTCGAAGACGGAGAAGCCCACCATGTCGTCGGGGTCGCGTCCCAGCATCTGCGCCATCCGGGCGTTCGCGTAGAGGGTGCGGCCGTCGTCGTCGAAGACCCACAGCCCGTCGGGCGACGCCGCGACCATCCACCGGAAGAGGTCGTCCCCCGAGGTGTCCCGTTCGCCCGGATTTCCCGACATGATTCGATCCTCGCCCATTCCGAGGCCGCGCGCCCACAGGTGACGCCACAGACCTACGATCGGGTCGACCCTTTCCCTCCGATCGGAGCTCGCGTGTCCCAGCCCCTCGACGGCGTCGAAGCCCGCGACGAACCGCACGACGACAGCCTCGGCGCCCGCCTCAACTGGCTGCGCGCCGGCGTGCTCGGCGCGAACGACGGCATCGTCTCCACGGCTGGTGTCGTCGTCGGCTTCGCGAGCGCGAGCGACGACCGCGGTGCCATCGTGCTCGCGGGCCTCGCCGCCCTGGCAGCGGGCGCGATGTCCATGGCTGCCGGCGAGTACGTCTCCGTCAGCACCCAGCGCGACTCCGAGCGCGCCCTCATCCGGCTCGAGAAGCAGGAGCTGCGCGACGACCCCGACGGCGAGCTCGAGGAGCTGACCCGGCTCTACGAGGCGAAGGGCCTCACCCGCGGCCTGGCCTCCGACGTGGCGCGCGAGCTCACCGCGCAGGACGCCCTGGCCGCGCACGCCGAGGTCGAGCTGGGCATCGACCCCGAGAACCTCACGAGCCCCTGGCACGCAGCCGGCGCGTCGATGGTCGCGTTCGTCGTGGGCGCGCTCCTGCCCCTGCTGACGATCAGCTTCAGCCCCGAGAACGTACGCATCCACGTGACCGTCGTCAGCGTGGCGGCGGCCCTCGCGCTCACCGGCTGGGTCAGCGCCCGCCTCGGGCGCAGCCCGGTGCCGCGCGCCATCGGCCGCAACGTCGCCGGCGGGCTCGCCGCCATGGCGGTCACGTACGCGATCGGCGCGCTCGTCGGGGTCAGCCTGGGGTGAGCGCGCGGCCCTCGCGACGACGCGCACGGCATACGGCACCGACCACGCCCAGCGGGCTGTAGAGTCGAGGTGTCCCAGCGCCCGTCCGTGGCGCCGATGCCGCATTCGGCAGGGACGTCGGGCGCGCGATGGCGCGTCCACCGGGACTCGGGCCGAGTCCGCCGCCGACACCGCGTCACCCGTTCGACCTGGGGTGAGGGTGCCGTTCCGGGCACCGGGCCCGCGTCCGCCGCGTCATCAGGAGGAACATGGCAACGCGCGTCCGCCGCCGTCCCGACGGCCAGGGCCAGAACCAGCGCAAGGACGACCCTGCGCCGCTCATCCCCGTGCTCGCCCGTCGGGTGCGCGAGGTCGAGTCGCGGGTGTCGAGCAAGGGCAAGGCCAGCCCGACGAACCGCACCAAGTTCCTCGTCGTGGCCCTGCTCATGCGCTCCGAGCGTGCCCGGGTGCGCGACGACGCGTCGATCCCCGGCGGCACCCGCGCCGACCTGCTCAAGCGCCTCGACGGCATCGCGACGATCCTCGCCCAGATCGCGGCGCGCGACACGAGCCTGCTGACGCTGCTCGACGCGAACGCGAAGCCCGGACCGGCCGCACAGCAGATGCGCCGCGACTGGCTGCTCGAGTCGGGTGCCGAGCTCGCCGAGGAGGACCTCGTCATCCAGGCCCCCGAGCCGCCCCGCCCGGTGGTGCCGCCGCAGATCGCGGCGCGCCAGGTGATGCCGCAGTCGGTGCCGTCACGGGCCCTCGCCAACCCCTTCCTCTCCCCCGACCTCGGCCGCGCGCAGCAGGAGTACCTGCCGGGCCGGCTCGCCGGGTGGGACCTGCTGAGCCCCCTCTACCGCGCGTTCGAGCAGGGCGCCGGCGGTGAGGCCGCCTCGATGGACCTGCCGCCCAAGCCGCAGATCGACCGGTTCTCACCGCCCGGGTCGCAGCTCATGGTCCACCAGTCGCGCTTCCTCCAGAGCGTCCAGGAGGGGCACCGCACCTTCCTGCTCGCCGACGAGCCCGGCCTCGGCAAAACGGCGCAGTCGGTGATGGCCGCCTCGATCGCAGGCGCCTACCCGATGCTCGCCGTCGTGCCCAACGTCGTGAAGATCAACTGGGCCCGCGAGGTGGAGCGGTGGACGCCGCAGCGCCGGGTCACCGTCATCCACGGC
>JABFXB010000526.1 GCA_013361975.1 Dermatophilaceae bacterium | reverse complement strand
GAGGTCAGGAGTCGGGGCGACGACCTCGACGCGCTGTCCCGGAGCCGTCGGCAGGGCCTCGAGCGTCTCGGCGATCTCCGCTCGTGCGGCGACCGCGACGACGTGGAGGGGCCGACCGGACGCGAGCAGCAGGGGCACGACCACGGGCGCGGCGGCATACGGGTCGGACCCGCCGAAGACGGCGAGCACCCGCGGGGGGTCGCTCGGCGCCCGCCGCGCGGAGGTGGGGCGGTGCCGCAGCACCTCGTCACGGAAGAGGGAGTAGTCGAGGCCGAGCAGCTGCCGCTCCCGGTCGACCCCGGGAGCGGGTGTGGCGCCGAAGTTCTGGTCGAGGTAGAGGTCGGCCTCCTGGCCGCTCCCGAAGGTGTCGTCGAGCATCGACAGCACGGTGATCCCGGCCTCGTGGAGCGCCCGACCACAGCCGGGGTCGAGGTGGTAGCCGTCGAGAACGACGGCGTCCGCCTCCACCTCGCACGCCAGCGCCGCCAGCTCGTCAGGGTCCTCGGGAGCGGCGACCACGGCCAGACCGCGGCGCTCGACCTGGTCGGTCAGCCAGGGCACACCGGTCACCTCGCCGAGGATCGTGACACGCACGCCACGAGAGGTCAGCTCGTCGCCGAGGGCCAGGCAGCGCACGACGTGGCCAGTGCCCGTCCGGGGACTCGCGTCGCAGCGCAGGGCGATGTGCACGGGCATGCGCCCAGTCTGCCGCAGGCCTCACGGGACCGCCGCGAGGCCCTCGCCGCCGGTCCGCGGAGGGCGGGCAGCACGGCGAAGGTGTTAATCTCGCCGTCGGCGCCGGTCGAGCGCCCCAGTGCGTGGTGCCCGCTGACGGGCCCGCGCAGCACGTGTGTCAAGAACATGACCAGGAGGTCAAAGGGTGAGCATTCTCGAAGGGTCGTCGATCCTCGTCACAGGTGGGACCGGGTCCTTTGGCAAGGCGTTCATCCGTGAGGTGCTCGACAACCACAACCCCAAGAGGGTCATCATCTACAGCCGCGACGAGCTGAAGCAGTGGGAGGTCCGGCAGCTCTTCAACGACGACCCGCGCCTGCGCTGGTTCATCGGTGACGTCCGCGACCTCGACCGCCTGCGTCGTGCCATGCACGGCACCGACTTCGTCGTGCACGCCGCCGCCCTCAAGCAGGTCGACACCGGCGAGTACAACCCGCACGAGTTCGTCAAGACCAACGTGCTCGGCAGCCAGAACGTCATCGAGGCGTGCATCGACGCCGGCGTCAAGAAGGTCGTGGCGCTCTCGACCGACAAGGCCAGCTCGCCGATCAACCTGTACGGCGCGACCAAGCTCACCGCCGACAAGCTCTTCATCCTCGGCAACCACTACGCCGCCCAGTACCCCACGCGGTTCGCCGTCGTGCGCTACGGCAACGTCACCGGCTCGCGTGGCTCGATCATCCCCAAGTTCCGTGCCCTGCACGAGGCCGGTGAGTCGCTGCCCATCACCGACCTGCGTTGCACGCGCTTCCTCATCACGCTGCCCGAGGCCGTGCAGATGGTGCTCGACACCTTCTCGCTCATGCAGGGCGGCGAGCTCGTCGTGCCGCACATCCCCTCGCACCTCGTCACCGACCTCGCCCAGGCCATCGCCCCGGGCGCCAAGATGCACGACATCGGCCTGCGCCCGGGCGAGAAGCTCCACGAGGAGATGATCAGCCCCGAGGAGGGCCGCCGCGCCATCATGATCATGGACGGCAAGTACTACGTCCTCGAGCCCGAGCTGGCGACGTGGGGCTACGTGCCGCGCACCGACGGCAAGCCCGTCCCCGATGGCTTCCACTGCGCCTCCGACAAGAACGACATCTGGATCGGCGCCGACGACATCCGCAAGATGCTCGAGGCGGGTATCTGAGGTGATCCCCTACGGACGCCAGTCGGTCAACGAGGAGGACGTCGAAGCCGTCGCCCAGGTGCTGAGGGGTGACTGGCTCACCACCGGCCCGACCGTGACGGCGTTCGAGGAGCAGCTGGCGGTGCTGTCCGGTGCCACCCGCTGCGTCAGCGCGACGAGCGGCACCGCCGCCCTGCACATCGCGTATGCCGCTGCGGGCGTCGGTCCCGGCGACGAGGTCGTCACCACCCCGATGACGTTCGTCGCGACCGCCTCGTGCGCCGTCGCGCTCGGCGCGAAGGTCCGCTTCGTCGACGTCGAGGACGACACCGCGAACATCGACCCCGTGGCCCTCGACGCGGCCGTCACCGACGACACCAAGGTGATCGCCGGCGTCGACTACGCCGGCCACCCCATCGAGATCGACGCGATCAACGAGACCGCGCGCCGCGTCGGCGCGCTCGTCGTCGAGGACGCCGCGCACTCGATCGGCTCGACCTACAAGGGGCGCCCGGTCGGCTCGCTCGCCGACCTCACGACGTTCTCGTTCTTCCCCACGAAGAACATGACGACCGCCGAGGGTGGCGCCGTCGCGACGCTCGACGCCGAGCTGGGGCAGCGGGCGCACGAGTTCCACTTCATCGGGCTCGTCCGCGACCGGGCTCGGATGCGCTACCCCGACGAGGGCCCCTGGCACCAGGAGGTCCACGAGTGGGGCCTCAACTACCGCCTGCCCGACGTGCTCGCCGCCCTGGGCCTCAGCCAGCTCAAGCGGCTGGCCGCCTTCAAGGAGCGTCGCGCGGCCATCTTCGCGCGCTACCAGGAGGGCCTCGCCGGCGTCGACGGCATCCGGCTGCCCACCCAGCGTGAGCACGTCGACCCGATCTGGCACCTCTACCCGCTGCGGGTGCTGGGCGGCCGTCGCCGCGAGGTCTTCGACGCGATGCGCGCCGACGGCATCGGCGTGCAGGTCAACTACCTGCCGGTGTACTGGCACCCGTTGTTCGAGGACCTCGGCTTCAAGCGCGGCATGTGCCCCAACGCCGAGCAGTTCTACGCCGAGGAGCTGTCGCTGCCGATGCACGCCGAGCTGACCGACGCCCAGGTCGACAAGGTCATCGACGCCGTCCGCTCCGCCGTCGGGAGCTGATCCGGTGCACCACGCGAACCACTTCTACGGGCATGCCCACATCATGGCCCGCTACGTCGGGCTCGAGCACCCGCCGCGCATCTGGGGGTACCTGCAGCACGGCTGGAACATGCACGACGGATTCGCCGTCGGCACCGTCTTCACGCCGCAGTACCCCAAGTTCGTCTGGTCCGAGGCCTGCGCCCGGCGAGGCTGGGCGGCTGGACTGCGCAACTACATGGTCGTCGCCGCCCCGTGGCTCTACCTGCTCGAGCTCGAGCGCCAGAAGGAGTGGTTGGCCACGGCCGAGCCGCGCACCGGCACGATCGTCTACCCGTTCCACGGGTGGGAGGGCCAGCAGGTCGTCGGCAGCCACACGGCATACGTCGAAGAGGTGAAGAAGGCCGAGGGCGACGTGCCCATCACGGTCTGCCTGCACTGGAACGAGTACGACAACCCGAAGGTGCGCCGCGAGTACGAGGACGCCGGCGTGCGCGTCGTCACCCACGGGCAGCGCGGCTACCTGTGGCAGGACACCGACGTCGCCTTCCTCTACCGCCAGCTGCACGAGATGCGCCAGCACAAGCGGGTCGTCAGCAACCGCATGAGCAGCGCCATCCTGTATGCCGCCTCGGCCGGGGTCGAGGTCGGCATCTACGGCGACCCGATGGCGCTCGAGTCCGACCACGCCGTGCTCGGTGGGGTGGGCAAGCCGCGGCGCATCTGGCCCGAGATGCACCAGTTCTCGGTGCCGATGGACTACGCCGCAGAGGTCGCCAACCGGGAGCTCGGCGCCGACGAGATGCTCTCACCCGCCGAGGTCATCGACGCGTTCGGCTGGGCTCCCGAGATCCAGGCCCCGCGCACGCCCCCTCCCGCGCCCCCGCTCGACGAGGAGCCGTCGGTCTTCGTGCGACGTCGCCGGCGCCGGCACCGGTCCGAGAGCCACCGCGCACCCGGTGACGGCGACCCCTCGGACCAGCTGATCTCGATGGACGCCACGGTCGACGACGCGGACGAGGCGCGCCACGACGAGCCGAGCGCATCGGCCAAGGCGTCGGCGAAGGCTCCTGCCAAGGCCGACGCAGACGGTGACGGCGTCGAGAGGGAGCCCGCCCGCCCGGCCGCACCGGTCTCGGACGCCGCCCAGGACCCGGCACTCGAGCACCAGGACTGACCCGACGACGAAGGGCCCGACCGCACTGCGGTCGGGCCCTTCGTCGTCGATGGGGGCTGGTGGCCCCTACGCCGTCAGACGAGGTCCCACGACATCGGCGTGCCACGCTCGACGTTCCGCGTGAACCGCTTGGACTCGACGAGCGAGAAGGCATCGGGCGCAAGGCCGTTCGCCGGGCGGATGGAGCGGACGTTGGTCGCCGTCACGGGGTCGCCGGCCTTGACGTCCTCGACGACGAAGAGCGAGCGGCGGAAGCGCAGCCCCTCGCGCTCGGCCTCGCGAGCGCCGATGCGCGGCTCGCCGAGGGCCTGCCACGCGACCTTCGTCTCACGGACGAGGGCGGCGAGCTCGTCGGGCTCGAGCGAGAAGGCGGAGTCGACCCCGCCCTCCTCGCGCGACATCGTGACGTGCTTCTCGACGAGGACCGAGCCGAAGGCGACCGAGGCGACCGCGGCGCCGATCCCCATCGTGTGGTCGGAGAGCCCGACAGGGACGCCGAACGCCTCGCGCATGACCGGGATGCCGCGCAGGTTCGACGAGGCCGGGTCGGCGGGGTAGCTGACGGTGCAGGAGAGCAGCATGACCTGGCGGTTGCCGGTCGAGTGGGCGGCGTCGACCGCGGCCGCGATCTCGCCGACGGATGCCATGCCCGTGGAGATGATGAGCGGCTTGCCGGTCTGGGCGGCGAGCCGGATGAGCGGCAGGTCGACGATCTCGGACGACGCGATCTTGTACGCCGGGACCTCGAGCCCCTCGAGGAACTCGACCGCGGTGGGGTCGAAGGGGCTCGAGAAGGCGAGGATGCCGAGCTCACGTGCGAGGTCGAAGATCGGCTTGTGCCACTCCCACGGGGTGTGGGCCTCCTCGTACAGCTCGTAGAGGCGGCGCGAGCCCCACAGCTCGTGCCCCTCGGAGAGGCGGAACTCCGGCTTGTCGACGTCGATGGTGATCGTGTCGGCGGTGTAGGTCTGCAGCTTGATCGCGTGGGCGCCGGCCTTGGCGGCCATCCGCACGATCTCGAGGGCCTTGTCGAGGCTGCCGTCGTGGTTGCCTGACATCTCCGCGATGATGAACGGCGGTGCGTCGGGCCCGACGGTGATGCCGCCGATGTTCAGTGAGGTCGTTGCTGGGGTCTCGACCGGGGTGCTC
>JABFXB010000427.1 GCA_013361975.1 Dermatophilaceae bacterium | reverse complement strand
CCTGACGACCGCGATGCGCGAGCGCGACCAGGTGCGGGCCGGCTCGATCCGCATGGCCCTGACCGCGGTGACGAACGAGGAGGTCTCCGGCAAGGAGCACCGCGAGCTCAGCGACGACGACGTGCTCAAGGTGCTCGCCAAGGAGGCCAAGAAGCGTCGCGAGGCCGCCGAGGCCTACACCGGCGCGGGGCGCACCGAGCTCGCCTCCAAGGAGGAGGCCGAGCTCGCCGTCCTCGAGGCCTACCTGCCGAAGCAGCTCGGCGACGACGAGCTCGAGGCGATCGTCCGTGAGGCCGTCGCCTCCTCTGGCGCCTCCGGTATGCCGCAGATGGGCCTTGCGATGAAGGCCGCCAACGCCGCTGTGGCCGGCCGGGCCGAGGGTGGCCGGGTCGCCGCCGTCGTGCGCAGCGTGCTGGCCGGCTGACCCGCGAGGCGCTCAGCCCCGGCGACCGCCTCCGCCACCGCCGCGTCCGCGACCGTTGCCGCCTCCGCCGCCCGGTGCGGGAGGCTGGATGACCGGGGGCTGTTGCTGGTTGTCGCCCCCGCCGCCGCCTCCGCCGTTGTTGTTGCCGCTGCCACCGCCGCTGCCGCGCGAGGTGTAGATCGTCACGAAGCTGCCGGTCGCCGCCTGGCCGTACGGCGAGGTGCCGGCCACGAGGCCCTGCGGGACCGAGGAGGCCATGGTGCCGCCGACGCCGGCCGAGAACCCGGCGGCCTGCAGCCGCGACATGGCCTCCGACACCGACAGGCCGGTCACGCTCGGCACGTCGGCCTGGTCGCCCTGCGTCAGCTTGGCCGAGGGCTCGCCGAACTTGATCTCGGGCTCCCCCTCGAGGGCGCCGTTCATGATGCCCTTCCAGATCGGGGCAGCCACGGCGGCGCCGTGCATGACGGGCACGAAGCGGTCACCGATGCGGATGTTCGTCATGACGCGCTTGTTGCCGTCGTCGGGCGTGCCGACCCAGACGGCTGTGGCGAGCTGCGGCACGTAGCCGACGAACCACGACTCGTTGTTGCGGTTGGCCGTGCCGGTCTTGCCGGCGGACTGGCGGCCGTCGAGCTGGTTCCGGATGCCCGACCCGTGGGTCATGTTGTACTCGAGGAACTTGTCGGTGGCGTGCACGACGTCGGGCTCGACGACCTGCGTGCACGGCGTGGGCGGCAGGGCGATGTTCTTGCCGCCCCGGGTGATCTTCGTGATCGCCACGACCGGGCACTTCTTGCCGTCGGCCGCGAGCACGCCGTAGGCCTGCGCGACGCCCTGCGGCGACACCTCGGAGGCGCCGAGGATGTACTGCGGGGCGTAGCGGCCGACCGGCTGCCCGTCGGCCTGGTGCAGGCCGAGACGGAGCATGGTGTCGCGCACCTTGCAGCCGCCGAGCTGCTCGGCGAGCGCGATGAACGCGGTGTTGGTCGACTTGGCCGTCGCCTCCATGAGGGAGATGCGCCCGCCCTTGAACGGGCTGTCGTTGAAGACCTTCCACGGGCTGCCCGGGCCACAGTTCGCGACGCCGCCCGGCCACTCCTTGGGGGTGTAGGTGGCCTGGGAGTTGCCGCCGGCGGCCTTGGCGTTGACGCTCGACGTGGTCTTCATGCCGGACTCCATCGCGGTGACGAGCGCGAAGGCCTTGGCCGTCGAGCCGAACTGGAAGCCACCTGAGCCGCCGTACCTCTTGTCGAGGGCCCAGTTGATGCCGGTCTTGCCGAGCGACTGCCTGCCGACGGTGTACTCGGTGTTCTGGGCGAAGGCCTTGACCTGCCCGGTGCGCGGGTCGGTGACGTAGGCCGCAGCACCGACGGCGGACTTGTCGCCGATCGGGACGTTCTTGGTGACCTCACGCTGCGCGATGCGCTGGATGCGGGGGTCGAGGGTGGTCGTGATGGTCACGCCGCCGCGGTAGAGGGTGCGCTTGCGCTCCTCGAGCGTCTTGCCGAGCTGGGGCATGGCCAGTGCGTAGTTGATGATGAAGTCGCACCAGTACGGGTACTCCGACGCGAGGCAGGTGCTCTTCGGGTTGGTGACCTTCATGTCCTGCTTGAGCGTGCGCTTCTTGGCGGCCGTCCACTGCTTGGTGGTGATCCGGTTCAGCGCGTGCATGCGGTCGAGCACGACGTTGCGGCGGGCGATGGCCCTCTTCGGGAAGTTGACCGGATCGGTGGTGCCCGGGTTCTGCGTCAGCCCGGCGAGCAGGGCGGCCTGCGAGAGGCTCAGCTTGCTGGCGGGGATGCTGAAGTAGTGCTGGGCCGCGGCCTCGACGCCGTACGCCCGGTCGCCGTAGTAGACGAGGTTGAGGTAGCCCTCGAGGATCTGGTCCTTCGTGAGCTTCTTCTCCAGCGTGATCGCGTACTTCAGCTCCTTCAGCTTGCGCATGTAGTCCTTCTTGACGGCCGCCTGGGCCGCCTGCTCGTTGCCGGCGCTGAGGGCGGAGTACTGGAGCGAGATCTTCACGTACTGCTGGGTGAGCGACGAGGCGCCGACCGAGGAGCCGCTGCGCAGGTTCGAGATGACCGCGCGCATGGTGCCCTGGATGTCGATGCCGCCGTGCTCGTAGAAGCGGTGGTCCTCGATCGCGATCTGCGCCTCACGCATGATCGGTGCGATCGACTTGAGCGGCACGATGGTGCGGTTCTGCTCCTGCGGCGTCGCGATGACCGAGCCGTCGGCCGCGAGGATGCGCGACGTCTGGGCGAGCGGGTCGGTCGTGAACTCGCTGGGGAGCTCGTTGAACACGTCGACGCCGCTGCGGGCGAGGGCGCCTGTGGCGCCCACCGCGGGCATCACCAGGCCGGCGGCGAGCAGTCCGAGCACCAGCGCGGACGCGAGGAACGCGCCGAGCAGGCTGATGACGCCGCCGATCGAGGTAGTGCGTGATGACATGCGGCCAAGGGTAACTGCTCACCCTATGGCCACCGGTTCTACGCACGCTCGCCGGCGCGCGGGTGTCTCAAACGGGCGGTTCGCGACTCTTGATGACCATGGAGGGCGCTCACGAGTGACTAGTCACCCGCTCGGCTAAATGGTCCATAGAGGCTATGTCCGAGGGCGCTCACCGCTCGTAATGTCTCGTTTGGGCCTTAGGGGGGTCCGCTTGATCAGGACCGGTGGGACGGTCCGGGTCTGCTCGGTGTCATGGGAGGTGCCGAGCGGGGAGGGGAAACATCATGAGTGCAGTTGCAATCGTGGATCCGTGGGTCGACGAGTGGGCCACGCAGGCCAACTGTTCGGGCCAGGACCCCGACGCGCTGTTCGTCCGGGGCAAGGCCCAGCACGACGCGAAGGCCGTCTGCAAGACGTGCCCGGTTCTCGCGCAGTGCCTGGCCGAGGCCCTCGACAACAGGACCGAGTTCGGTGTCTGGGGGGGCATGACCGAGCGTGAGCGTCGGGCCCTGCTGCGCAAGCGGCCGGACATCACCTCGTGGAAGTCGGCGCTCCGCGCGGGCATGGCCGCACAGGCCAAGTCCGTCTGAGCTCCTTCGCCGCCCGGATGTGGGGTCCGGCGGCGCGGATCCGGCACAACTTCACACGTCAGCGGGGCCGTGGCCACTCGGTGGTGTCACGACCCCGCTAGCGCGTGTCCGACCTGGCGCAGGCTGTCGAGGTCGTGGACGTCTCGGCCGAGCGCGGGCACCTGCACCACCGGTATGCCGGGGTGTGACCGCGAGAAGCGCTGCGCGAGCTCGCGCTGTCGCTCCGCCGTGCGGACCAGGGCGGCGTGGAGCCGCAGCAGGGCGGCCGCGTTGGTGGCCGACTTGGGCCCGCCGGCGTCCTCGAGCGTCTCGGCGAGCGACAGCGCCCGCGAGGGCGTGATACCGGTCGCCTCGACGCGGCCCATGCGGTTGACGACGAGCCCGGCGAGCGGCATACGGTCGGCCTCCAGGCGGTCGACGAAGTAGGACGCCTCGCGCAGTGCGTCCCGTTCGGGCGCCGCGACCACGAGGAAGGCGGTGCCGTGCTCCGAAAGGAGCCGGTAGGTCTCGTCGGCCCGTTCACGGAAGCCGCCGAACATCGTGTCGAGCGCGTTGACGAAGGTCTGAACGTCGGTGAGGAGCTGGCCGCCGAGGATCTTGGTCATCGCCCCGGTGACCAGCTGCACGCCGACCCCGAAGACCTTGAGGCCGGCGCGGCCCCCGGCCTTCGCGGGAGCGGTGAGCAGCCGGATGAAGCGGCCGTCGAGGAAGCTGCCGAGGCGGTTCGGGGCGTCGAGGAAGTCGAGGGCCGAACGGGACGGCGGCGTGTCGACGACGATGAGGTCCCACGGCGCGTCCGCGGCGCCGGCCGCGGCCTTGAGCTGCCCGAGCTTCTCCATCGCCATGTACTCCTGGGTGCCGGCGAAGGAGCTGCTGACGGCGACGTAGAACGGGTTCGCGAGGATCTGCTCCGCCTTGTCGGGGTCGGCGTGGGCGAGCACGACCTCGTCGAAGGTCCGCTTCATGTCGAGCATCATCGCGTGGAGGCTGCCGCCCGCGGAGCCGTCGACGTCGGTGACCGGGCGCGGCGTGTTGTCGAGCTCGGTCAGGCCGAGCGACTGGGCGAGGCGCCGGGCCGGGTCGATGGTGAGCACGACGACCCGCCTGCCCGCCTCGGCGGCGCGTAGCCCGAGGGCCGCGGCGGTCGTCGTCTTGCCCACCCCGCCGGCGCCGCAGCACACGATGATCGAGGTCTCGGGGTCGGCGAGGAGCGCGTCCACGTCGAGCGCCGGCGCCTGCTTCGCGACCGGTCCGGGGCTCACGACCGGGCCCCCTCGAGCTGGGGGACGCAGCTGGGGACGAGGAGGTCGGCGAGCTCGCGCACAGAGCCCGAGTCGACGCCTCCCGGGAGCGCCGGGAGCTCGACGATCGGCAGGCCGGTCGCCTCGAGCATCTCGCGCTGCTCGCGCTCGAGGTCGATGCGCTGGGCGTGGTCGCGGGCCTCCTCGAGCAGGCCGTCGACGAGCTCGGGGGTGGCCTCGAGGCCGGCGTCGGCGAGCTGCGTCCGGATCGAGGCCTTGTGCAGGCGTCCGGCCCGCGCCTGGTCCAGCGCGACGTCGTCGAGGAGGGGGTCGCGCACCATGTTCACGACGATGGCGCCCGGGTGCAGGCCCTTCGAGCGCAGCTCGTCGACCGCCTCGAGGGTCTCCTGGACCGGCATGTCCTCGAGCAGGGTCACGAGGTGGACGACGGTGTGCTCCGACTGCAGCAGCCGGGTGATGGCCCCGGCCTGCGAGTGGATGGGCCCGACGCGGGCGAGGTCGGCGACCTCGGAGTTGACCGAGAGGAACCGGCCGATGCGCCCGGTGGGCGGGGCGTCGAGCACGAGTGCGTCGTAGACGGGCGCGGCCTCGCCCTTGTGCCGCCCGTCGCGGCGGCGTCGGTTGGCCTCGTAGATCTTGCCGATCAGCAGGACGTCGCGCACGCCGGGCGCGATGGTCGTGGCGAAGTCGATCGCCCCGAACTTCTCGAGCAGCCGCCCGGCACGGCCGAGCTTGTAGAAGAGCTGGAGGTACTCGAGCAACGCCGCCTTCGGCTCGACGGACAGGCCGACCACCTCACCACCGCCCGGCAGGCGCACGACGCGGGTCTCGTCGGTGCCCAGCGGTGGCACGTCGAAGGTCTGGCTGATGCCCTGACGCCCCTCGACCTCGCTGAGCAGCACGTGGCCGGGCCTCGAGGCGAGCGCGAGCGCGAGCGCCGAGGCGACGGTGGTCTTGCCGGTGCCGCCCTTGCCCGTGACGATGTGCAGTCGCGCGTTCGCCCAGGGCGGGTCGGTGCGGCCGGTCGTCACAGGCCCCACCCTAGGACCCTGGGCCCCGCCCCCCGGTTTGAGGTAGGCGCGCCGCGTCTTCCGCGGCGCGTCTACCTCAAAGCGCCTCGCTGCAGGAGCGCCTGCTCGACCTGCTCCATGAAGGCGTCCTCCTCCAGCCGCAGCCCGATGTTGGGAATGCGCAGGACCGTGTTCTTGGCGAGGGTCACGTCGTTCTGACGGAGCGCGTCGAGCACCGGCGCGAGCCCCCACGTGTGCTGGACGCCGTCGATCTCGACGACGAGTCCGCAGCTCCATCGCACGTCGAGGTAGATGCGCCCTCTGCGGCCGTTGCGGACCACCTGGCGGTCGGGCTCGGGCAGTCCGCGGGCGCGGCAGAGCCTCGCGAAGTCGATCTCGCCGAGCGCCTGCGCACCGAGCGCTATGTCGCGGATGATGCCTCCGACGAAGGCGCGCCGTCGCCTGCCGCGGATCGTCCGCGCCGTCTCGAGGAGGTCGCTCGCGCGGACCAGGCCCTGCTGCACGGGCATGACGAGCAGTAGGGCGGCCTGGCGATCGGAGTCGGCCCAGTGCGCCGCGCGGATCGCGGCCACGGCCGGTCTCACCCGAGGTATGCCGTGTGGCTCGAGCTCGCGGTCGTGGCGTCGCGTGATCTTGTGGACCCGTACGCCGCCCACGCGCTTGACGGAGTGGGAGTGCACCACCGAGAGGTGGATGCGTTCGTCGGTGTAGCCCTTGAGGCCTGCGGCGGCCAGAGCCGTGACGCCGTCGAGGGCGGCCACGCCGAGCCCCGTCTCCCAGACGGCCCGCCACAGCTGCTCGTCGTGCACCAGTGGGCGGCTGTGCAGGGCGACGGTCTGCAGGCCATGCACCGCCCAGCGTCGCGCCCGCACCTCTGCCCGCACGTCGGCGTCGTCGATGCCGAGGGACCGTAGGGCCGCGCGCGAGACGACACCCAGGTCCGCGGCCTCGGTGGCGCACACCTTCTCGTGACGCTCCCTCGATCGCATGCGCCGACCCTGCAGCGGCTCGCCCGGCTCGGCGCGCCCCGCACGCGCCTCTGTGGACAGCCGCGTTCCCATGGCAAAGGGGTGTGGACACTCGCAGGCCCCTCGCTTTGAGGTAGACGCGCCGCGGTTTCCGCGGCGCGTTTACCTCAAACGGGTGGGTGGGAGGAGGGAGCGGACCGCGGCCAGGACGTGGGCGAAGGCCGGGGCGTTCGGGTCGATGACGGCGAAGTGGTCGGCTCCCTGCACGACGTCCTCGGTGACGTCGGCGCCCTCGGCCTTCGCCTTCGCCACGTACGCGTCGGCGACCCCGAGCGGCACGGTGTCGTCGTCGGTGCCGTTGACCAGGCGGACCGGGACCCGGGGCGGCAGCGCGCTCATCGGGTCGGCCGACGTCCAGGCCGCGGTGCCGGGGCCCGACCCGACGAAGGCGCGCGCGGCGTCGTCGCCCAGGTGCAGGCGGTCGGACGCGCCGAGGTCGACGACCCCCGCCAGCGACACGACGCCGGCGATGCCGCGCTCGCGGGCCCACGTCTGCCCCGCGACCCACGTGACGAGGTGCCCGCCGGCGGAGTGGCCCACGAGAACCAGCGGCTTGGGCAGGTCGGGCTGCGACGAGATCGACGCGAGGACGTCGCGCACGTCGTCGAGCGTGCCGGGGACGCCGCCACCCGGCATACCTGCTCGGCGGTACTCGACGAGCGCGACGTGGTAGCCGGCGTCGGCGAACGCCTTCGCCTCGGGGACCGCGTGCTCACGGTCGTACTGGGCCCGCCAGAAGCCGCCGTGCACGACGACGACGGTGCCGGGCGCGGAGGCGCCCGCAGCCGGTGGGTAGACGTCGTAGACCTGCGCGGGGTCGGCGCCGTAGGAACGGGTGGCGGCCGCGCCGGTGGAGTTCGTCGTGGTGCTCGTCATGGTGGTCGACATCGTGCTGGTCGAGGGGCCGTCCACGCCAGCCGAGCACGCCGCGAGGGCCGAGGTGACACTGAGTAGGGTGAGGGCCATGACCCAGTGGGAATACCTCACCGCACCACTCCTGATCCACAACACGAAGCAGATCCTCGACAACTTCGGGGCGGACGGCTGGGAGCTCGTCCAGATCGTCAACGGTCCCGATGGTACGAGCCTCGTCGCCTACTTCAAGCGCCCGAAGTCCTGAGGAGCCCGGCTGATGTCTGCTGTCGAAGACCGCCTGTCCGAGCTCGGCCTCACCGTCCCCGAGGTCGTGCCGCCCGTCGCCGCCTACGTCCCCGTCGTCCGTGAGGGCGACCTCGTCTTCACCTCCGGTCAGCTGCCCATGGTCGACGGCTCCCTCGCCGCGACCGGCAAGGTCGGCGCCGAGGTCGACGCCGAGACCGCGAAGTCCCTCGCCGAGACGTGTGCCCTCAACGCGATCGCGGCGATCAAGAGCGAGGTCGGCGACCTCGACACGGTGAGCCGTGTCGTCAAGGTCGTCGGTTTCGTCGCATCCGACCCGAGCTTCACCGGCCAGCCCGGGGTCATCAACGGCGCGAGCGAGCTGCTCGTGAAGGCGTTCGGTGACAAGGGAATCCACGCCCGTTCGGCCGTCGGTGTCAGTGCGCTCCCGCTGGACGCGCCCGTCGAGGTCGAGGTCGTCGTCTCCGTCGCCCGATGAGCGTCGGTGCGTCCATGACCGCGGGGCGACAGTTCCCGCTGACCACGACGCCGAGCATCTCCGACGCCGCCACCCGCTGGCTCGCCGGCGAGCGCTGGGACGAGGCCGAGCCGCGTCGTGCGAGCACCGTCATGCTCGTGCGCGACAGCAACTCGGGCGGCTCAGGGCCCGAGGTCTTCATGCTGCGGCGCGTCTCCGAGATGGAGTTCGCGCCCAGCACGATGGTCTTCCCGGGCGGCGGCGTCGACGACCGTGACGGCGAGGTGGGTCTGCCCTGGGCGGGGCCCTCGCCGTCGGAGTGGGCCGAGCGCCTCGGCTGCTCGCCCGCCGAGGCGCAGATGTACGTCGCGGCGGCGATCCGCGAGGTGTTCGAGGAGTGCGGCGTGCTCCTGGCCGGCCCGTCCGCGAGCGGGCCGCTCGCCCGGGTCGACGAGCCCGAGTGGCTCGAGGTGCGCCGCCAGCTCGTGAGCCGCCAGGTCGCGCTCGCGGACGTGCTGCGCGATCGGGGCCTCGTGCTCCGCTCGGACCTCATCGTCGCCAAGGCCCACTGGGTCACGCCCGTCTTCGAGCCGCGACGCTACGACACGTGGTTCTTCGCAGCGCTCATGCCGCCGTTCCAGGTGGCCGACGGCGAGACCACCGAGGCCGACCAGGCGGGCTGGGTGGTGCCCGAGGAGCTGCTGCGTGAGTATGCCGCGGGCTCCGCGCTCATGCTGCCGCCCACCGTCATCTGCGTGGAGGAGATCCGCGAGGCGCCCTCGGCCGCCGACTTCGTGGTGCACAGCCCGTCGCTGCCGCTCGTCATGCCGGAGGTCGTCGCGGGCCCGTCCGGTGCGGCCATGGAGATCGTCGAGAGATGAGCGCCGTGACGTCGCCGGTCCGGGGCGAGGAGGGGCGATCGTGAACGGCGCCGCCGCCGACCCGGCCTGGAACGGGGGCGTCACGAGCGAGCGCGCCGAGTGCGTGCTCTGCCCCAACCCGTCGCCGATGACCCTCGACGGAACGAACACCTGGCTGCTCTGCGAGCCCGGTTCCGACGAGGTCGTCGTCGTCGACCCGGGACCGCTCGACGAGCGCCACCTGCAGCACCTGCTCGACCGGGTGGCGTCGACCGGGCGACGGGTCGCCCTCACCCTGCTCACCCACGGGCACGACGACCACGCCGAGAGCGCCAGCCGCTTCCACGAGCTGACCGGTGCGCCCGTGCGCGCCTTCGGCCGCGGCCACGACGACCTCTGGGCCGGCGAGACGATCCGGGTCGGCGGCCTCGAGATCCTCGCCATCGAGACACCGGGTCACACGAGCGACTCCTTCTCGTTCGTGCTGCCCGCCGACAACACGCTGCTCACCGGCGACACGATCCTCGGGCGCGGCACCACCGTCGTCGCCTGGCCCGACGGCAGCCTCGAGGCCTACCTCGCGTCCCTCGACCGCATCGGGTCGCTGACCCGGGCCGGCACCGTGACGAGCCTGCTGCCGGGGCACGGGCCGTTCGTCGCCGACGCTGCGGCGACGGTGACCTTCTACCTGAAGCACCGCGCCGAACGGTTGGACCAGGTGCGGCAGGCGGTCGCCCGAGGCGCGCAGACGGCATACGAGGTCGTCGAGAGCGTGTATGCCGACGTGCCGCGCAACGTGTGGCCGGCGGCAGAGCTGTCGGTGCAGGCCCAGCTCGAGTACCTCCGCGAGCACGGGTGACCGGCCGACCCGCTCGCCGGGCCTCCGCTAGGCGTGGACGCCGGCCGCTGATGCGAGCTGTGCGTCGACGCGCGACGGCTCGTACAGGTGGTCGCACAGCGCCGTGACCAGCCCGCGGACGCCCGCCAGCTCGCGCTCGGCGGCCGGGACGATCTGTAGGCGGCGGGTTGCGAGCGGGAGGGACCGGGCGTAGACGGACTCGCGGATGCCGGCGAAGAGGTGGTTCTCCGCCGCGGCGAGCTCACCGCCGATCACCACGACCTCGGGATTGAGCAGGCTGACCGCGTCGGACAGGGCGATGCCGATGATGCGTCCGGCGCGGCGCAGCAGCCGCGTGGCGGTGGGGTCGCCGCTGGCGATGAGCTGGACGGCGTCGTGCACCGTCGCGACCTCGAGGCCGGCGTCCTGCAGGTCGCGCACCAGGGCCCATCCACCGGCATACGCCTCGATGCAGCCCTGGTTGCCGCACCGGCACTGCGGCGGCGTCCCCTCCTCCGGGACGACGACCTGGATGTGGCCGATGTCGCCAGCCGCGCCGTCCGCCCCCCGGAAGATCGCGCCGCCCGCGATCAGTCCCGCACCGATGCCGGTCGCAAGCTTGAGCATGAGCATCGACGAGACGTCCGGGTGGGCCAGGCGATGCTCGCCGATGGCCATGGCGTTGGCGTCGTTCTCCACGACCACCGGGCAGGTGAAGTGGGTAGCGAGCTTGTCGCGGATGGGGTAGCGGTCCCAGCCGGTCATGATCGGCGGGCTCACGACCATGCCGGCGACGTTGTCGACAGGGCCCGGCAGGGCCAGGCCGATGCCGTGCACGGCGGAACCCGACAGGCCGAGCTCGTCGAGCATGCCCGTGAAGGCGGACATGACCGCGTCGAGCCACTCGTCTGGCCCCGTGGCGATGTCGAGGGAGAGTCGAGACTGGGCCTCGACGGTGCCGGCGAGGTCGGTGACGGCGAGGCGCACTCCGGTCGCCCCCGAGTCGGCGATGAGCAGGGCTCCGCCCTCGTGACGGAACCGGAACCGGCTGGGTGGGCGCCCGCGCGACGTCGACGTCATCTCGGCGGGTGCGATGAGTCCGGCCCGCTGGAGTGCGTCGAGCCGGGCCCCGACGGTGGCCCGCGCGAGGCCCGTGCGGTCGACGAGCTCGGCCCGGGTGACGTCGCCGTGCGCGCGGATGAGGGCGAGGACCTGCCCGGGTGTGCCGGGGATGTCGACCTGGTCGGTCATGGCGCCTCCTCGTCGAGGGCGGTTCGCGGGCGTGGTGAGCGCGGATCAGGGTCGGCGCCGCGGCGGGCTCCGTCGATGTCGCAAGGTATTTCTATCAGAGATTCTCTGCTTTTTGCTTGACAGATGACAGAAATGGGCCTCCAATTGTGCAGAAGTCGAACCGGCGCCAGGTCCCGGTTCCCGCTCAACGAAGAGAGGCCCTCATGGCACCCGTTCGCACGTCCCGCCGCATCGCGCTCGTCCTCGGCGCCGGAGGCCTCGTCGTGGGCCTGGCGGCCTGCGGCTCCTCGGCCCCCGCGGGCGCAGGCTCGACCGGCGGCGGCGCCGCAGCGTCCACCGGCAAGGTCGCGGCCGTCATCAAGGGCCTCGACAACCCCTTCTTCCAGACCATGGAGTCGGGCATCAAGCAGCAGGCGACGACCGGCAAGGCCGATGTCACCGTTCAGGCTGCGGCCGCCATCACCGACACCAGCGGTCAGGCCGACAAGCTGACCGGTCTCGCCGGCCAGGACTACAAGTGCTTCGTCATCAACCCGATCTCGGGCACCAACCTCATCCAGGGTGTCGCCCAGCTCTCCGCCAAGAGCGTGCCGATCGTCAACATCGACAGCCCCATCGACGCCTCGGCCGCGGAGGCCGCCAGCGCCAAGATCGCCACCTACATCGGCACCGACAACGTCGAGGCGGGCACGATGGCCGGCAAGACGATGGGCAAGCTGCTCCCGAGCGGCGGCGACGTCGCCCTCGTCGGTGGCATCGCCGGCGACGTCACGAGCGGTGCCCGTCTCGAAGGCTTCCAGAAGGGCATCCCGGCCGGCGTCAAGGTCGTGCAGACGGTCGCCGCGGACTGGGACCGCCAGACCGCGCTCACCAAGGCGACCGACATCATGCGCGCGCAGCCGAACCTCAAGGGCTTCTTCGCCGCCAACGACGACATGGGCCTCGGCATCGCCCGCGCCATCGCCAACGCAGGCAAGACCGGTTCCATCAAGGTCATCAGCGTCGACGGCAACAAGGACGCCTTCGAGGCCATCAAGGCCGGGGGAGTCGACGCGGTCGTCGCCCAGTACCCCTACGTCATCGGCGCGATGGGCGTCGAGGCCTGCCAGGCCGCGATGGCCGGCAAGTCCCTTCCCGCCAGCGTCAAGGCTCCGGTCCAGGTCGTCACGAAGGACAATGTCGACAAGGCCCTGAGCGCCGCCCCCAAGCCCGGCGAGTCCTACGACGACCCGTTCGCGGCCCTCCTGAAGTGATGAGCACCATGACCGAGACCCCCACCGCTCGCGCCGCAGCGAGCGACACACCCTCCCCGGCCGGCGCATCCGCGCCGAAGGCCGCCCAAGCCGCCCCGGCACGACAGCGAGGCGCCGGACTCCGTGACCTCAGCAAGTGGGCCGACTGGGCAGCCCTCGTCGGGCTCGTGCTGCTCGTCATCGTGTTCCAGTCGCTCAACTCGACGTTCCTCAGCAGCGGCAACATCCAGTCGATGCTCGTGGCCGCTGCCATCCTCATCGTGCTCGGCATCGGCCAGACGTTCGTCGTCGCAACGTCGGGCATCGACCTGTCCGTGGCGTCGACGATGACCCTGTCGGCCGTCGTCTTCGGCATGGTGTTCGTCGGGGGCCTTGGTCTGCCCCTTGCGATCGTCGCGGCGGTGGTGTCCGGTGCCGTCATCGGACTGGCCAACGGCCTGCTCGTCGCACGAGGGCGCATCACCGACTTCATCGTGACGCTCGGAACGCTCTCTGCCGCCTCGGGACTCGCACTCATCCTCTCCGACGGCAAGCCGGCGACCATCATCAGCGCGCCCCTGCTCAAGCTCTCGACCGGCTCGGTCGGGATCCTGGGCTACAGCGTCATCGTGGCCCTCGTGCTCGCCGTCATCGCGCACGTCGTGCTCTTCCACACGCGGTTCGGCACCCACGTGCTGGCGACGGGCGGCAACGTCGAGGCGGCGAACGCCACGGGCGTGCGCACGGCGCGGGTCAAGACCGGCGTCTACGTCATCTCCGGCGTGCTCGCGGGCGTGGGCGCCGTGCTCCTCGTGGCGCGTGTGGGCGCGGCCGAGCCGGCTGCCAACACGGCGTTCCTGCTCAACTCGGTCGCCGCGGTCGTGCTCGGTGGCGTCAGCCTCTTCGGCGGTCGGGCCACCATCATCGGGCCCGTCATCGGTGCCCTGCTGCTCACGGCCCTCGTCAACGGCCTGACCCTGCTCGGGGTCTCGCAGTTCTACCAGCCCCTGTCGGTCGGCATCGTCGTCGTGCTCGCCGCCTTCCTCACGAGGTTCCAGAAATGACCGAGACCACTCTCGCCACCACGGGCACAGCCCGGCCCCTGGCGCAGGACGTCCCCGCCGACGCCCTTCTCGACGTCCGCGACGTCTCGCTCTCGTTCGGCCAGGTACGCGCCCTGCGCGACGTGACGATGCACGCCCGCCGCGGCGAGGTCACCGCGATCGTCGGCGACAACGGCGCCGGCAAGTCGACCCTCATCCGCTGCATCAGCGGCATCCACCGTCCCGACGAAGGCACGATCGACTTCGACGGCGAGCGGGTCCACTTCCGCTCGCCCGAGGAGGCGCGCACCGCCGGCATCGAGACGGTCCACCAGAACCTCGCGCTCGTCGAGGACCTGACGGTGTGGCAGAACCTCTTCCTCAACCGCGAGCTCGTCCGTGGCGTCGGGCCCGTCAAGCTGCTCGACCGCAAGGCGATGCGTCGCGAGGCCGAGCGCATGGTCTCGACCCTCGCCGTCAACGTCCCCGCTGTCAGCGCCCGCGTGCGTCGCCTGAGCGGTGGCCAGCGGCAGGCCGTGTCGATCTGCCGCGCAGCGGGTTTCACCTCGAAGCTCATCATCATGGACGAGCCGACCGCGGCCCTCGGCGTGCAGGAGACGGCCCGGGTCGAGGAGCTCATCCAGCGCCTGCGCGACGAGGGCCACGCGATCGTGCTCATCAGCCACAACTTCGCCCAGGTGCTCAAGCTCAGCGACGCCGTCTGGGTGATGCGTGCCGGACGCTGCGTCGCCGGCCGCCGCACCAGCGCGACCGACGGTGACGAGATCGTCGCCCTCATCACCGGCGCCCGTGCCGGTGACCAGGAGACCGTCGCGCGCTGACGCGTCGCCCATCTCGAAGCCCACCCCCGTATGCCGTCACGGCCCGCGGGCCGCCAGCCGGCGGTTCGCGTGCCCTGGCGGACGACCCCGAAGGACCTCGCATGACCGTCAACACCTCGTCCCCCAGTTCCGCGGCCGCCGGAGAGACCGGCAGCTCGACGCCGGTGCGCAACCCCATCGGTGTGCACGCCCTCGTCTTCGTCGGCGACACCTCCCGCGACAGCGTCGCCGAGGCGGTGCAGCGCACGGCCGCGGCCGGGTACGACCTCCTCGAGTTCTCGCTGCACGACTCCGTCAACCTCGACCGTGCCGCCACGAAGGCACTGCTCGCCGAGAACGGCATCGGCGCTGCGTGCTCGCGCGGCCTGGCGCCCGACGCCGACGTGTCGAGCGAGGACCCGGCCGTCGTCGCGCGCGGCCAGGACCTGTTGCGCGAGTCGCTGCAGCTGACCGCCGACATCGGTGGCACCGTTCTCACCGGCGCCCTCTACAGCGCGTTCGGCCACGCCAAGGGACCGCTGACCGCGACCGGCCGGCAGCACATCGTCGGCGTCCTGCGCGAGCTCGCCGAGGAGGCGCGTCCTCTAGGTGTCACCCTCGGGCTCGAGGTGTGCAACCGCTACGAGACCAACGTCGTCAACACCGCCCGCGACGCGCTGCGGCTCGCCGACGACATCGGGGCCGACAACGTCATGGTGCACCTCGACACCTACCACATGAACATCGAGGAGGACGACTTCCGCAGCCCGGTCCTCGAGGTCGGCGACCGGCTCGGCTACGTCCACATCGGCGAGAACCACCGCGGCTACCTCGGCTCGGGCCACCTCGACTTCGCCGAGTTCTTCGGGGCCCTGCGCGAGATCGACTTCAAGGGACCGGTGACGTTCGAGTCGTTCTCGTCGGCGGTGCTCGCCCGCGGCCTGTCCAACGACCTCGCGATCTGGCGCAACCTCTGGGACGACGGCGACGACCTCGCCCGCCAGGCCCGCGCCTTCATCGACGCCGGCCTGCAGCCGACGGCATGACCGTCTCGACCGGCCTCGACGAGGTGGTGGGGGCTGCTCTCGACCTGGTCGGTGACCGGCGCCGGGTGGTGCTCGGCATCGCCGGGGTGCCGGGCGCGGGCAAGTCGACGCTGGCCGATGCCGTGGTGGCGGGAGTCGCTGAGGCCCGCGGGCAGGAGTGGGTGGCCCACGTCCCGATGGACGGCTACCACCTCGCCGACGTGCAGCTCGAGCGGCTGGGGGCCTTGTCGCGCAAGGGCGCTCCCGACACGTTCGACGCCGAGGGGTACGCGCACCTGCTCCGTCGTCTCGTCGACGAGCCGGACACCTGGGTCTACGCGCCGGGCTTCGAGCGCACGCTCGAGCAGCCGATCGCCGCAGCCATGGTGGTGCCGCCGAGCGCGCGCCTCGTCGTCACCGAGGGCAACTACCTGCTGCTGCCCGAGCCGCGGTGGAAGGCGGCGCGGGCCGCGATCACCGAGGTCTGGTACGTCACCGGCGACGACGACCTGAGGCGCTCCCGGCTCGTCGAGCGGCACGTGACGTTCGGCAAGTCACCGGACGCGGCCGCCGCGTGGGTGGATGGCACCGACGAGGTCAACGCCGTGCGAATCGCCGCGGCCGCGGACGGCGCCGACCGTGTGGTGGTCAACGGGCCGGACGGCTGGTCCTTCGCGGTTTGAGGTATACGCGCCGTTCGATCCGCGGCGCGTACACCTCAAACGGGCGGGTCAGCGGGCGGGTCAGCGGGCGCGTCGCTTGAGGCGCTCGACGTCCTGGAGCAGGACGGCGCGTGCCTCGAGGCGCAGCCAGCCGCGCGTCGCGAAGTCGGCGAGCGCCTTGTTGACCGTCTCGCGGGAGGCGCCGACGAGCTGGGCGAGCTCCTCCTGGGTGAGGTCGTGGGAGACCATGATGCCGCCCTCGACGGGGCGGCCGAAACGCTCGGACAGGTCGAGCAGGGCCTTGGCGACGCGGCCCGGCACGTCGGTGAAGACGAGGTCGGCCAGGTGGGCGTTGGTGCGGCGCAGACGCTGGGCGAGGGCTGCCAGCAGGGACTTCGACACGCCGGGACGGCCGGTGAGCAGTCCGGTGAGCGAGTCGTTGCCGAGCCCGAGGAGCTGGGTCTCGGCCACCGCCGTCGCAGTCATCGTGCGCGGACCCGGGTCGAAGAGGCTGAGCTCGCCGAACATCTCGCCGGGGCCGAGGATGGCGACGAGGTTCTCGCGGCCGTCGGGGCTCGTGCGACCGAGCTTGATCTTGCCCTCGGCGATGACGTAGAGCGTGTCTCCGCGGTCGCCCTCGTGGAAGAGCACGTCGCCGCGCTCCATGTGCGAGCGGCTCATCTCCGACAGCAGCGCCGAGGCCGCCTCGTCGTCGAGTGCCTTGAACAGGGGGGCGCGCCTCACCACGTCGAGATCCACGGGGTCAGTGTGCCACGTCGCCCGAGCGCTCGCGCCGCCATCCGGCGCGAGCACCGTCACGTCGTTCGGGGGGCCGATCAGGCCTCGATGCGGTAGTCGATCGGCTTGCAGAGACCGTTGTTCGACTTCTCGGCGGAGCACGCGGTGAGCCCGACGACGAGGTCTGCCTCGGCGCGCACGACGAACCGGTCGCCGGCTCGCGACGTCGGCGGGTCGATGTGCAGCTCGCCGTTCCGCTCGGCCCACACGTTCATGAAGATGTTGAGCGTCGTGCCGATGCGGTCGGGCTCGACACCGAACCGGCCCATGTTCGTGGCGAGGTTCTCGAAGCAGCTCGGGTGGTAGGCGCCCTGGAACTCGGGGTAGAGCAGGTCGAACGTCTGCTGGCTGCACGGCGTGAGCAGCAGGTCGTGGCGCCCGCACGTGTCCTCGACGACGGTGGCCATCGGCGTGCTGCGGTTGCTGTAGAGCACCGAGCCGGTCGTCACGAGCGTCGAGTTGGCGTAGTCGATGGTGCGTCCGGAGCTGAGCCACTCGTCGTGGTCGTCGGCCATCACGGCGAAGAAGTCGCTGACCTGCTCCCCGGTCGGGTCGACGACGACGAGTCGCTCGCCGGCGCGCAGGAGGAAGGCAGCGCCCGTCTGGGGGGCGAGGCGGGTGAGCTCCGCCTCGGCCCCGGACGGCGGCGCGAACGCCGGCCCGCCCGAGCCGAAGTGCCTGGTCGTGGTCGGGCCGTCCTTGGCGATGGTCATCGGCGGTCCTCCTCGTGAAGGGACGGGGTCGGGTGCACCTCGAGCGGCGGCTCCCAGTCGAGGTCGTGCTCGCGGCCGGAGTACTGGAGGGCCTCGCTGCTCTCGCCGTGGTCGGCGACCATCGGGTTGACGGAGCCCTGCAGGTGCTCGTCGCGCCGGCGGATCGTCGCGCGCATGCCGTCGAACCGGCCGTCGGCCCGCAGCTGCTCGAACTGGTCGTGCGGGTTGAAGACCAGCGTGGCGAGCGGCGCCCGTCGCGCGACGCGGGACGCGGCGGGGTGCAGGCCGACGATGAAGTACGCGGTGCCGCCGGCGCTGAAGGCGAAGTGCGGGTCGTTGGGGTCGGCCTCCACGCCAAGCGCCCAGGTCTCGGCGTCGGCGTCGTGGAGGCGCTGCAGCAGCGCGAACAGGGAGGCCTCGAACGCGGCCTCGTCGTCGTGCTCGGGCCGTCGGAAGGTGGCGATGAACGAGTGGAAGCCGTCCTCGCCGTCGATGTCGTCGGCGAACCGGGTCAGCCGCTCGAGCAGCACCTGCGGGGTGTCGGGGGCGTCCATGTCGTCGAGGACGGCGTGCACGACGCTGCCCCGGCGGAACACCGACTTGGCGCCGAGGCACGGGAACTCGGCGTGCGTCACCATGAGCTCCATGGCCCGCACGACGTCCTGCTCGGGGGCGTGCTGGAGGTCCATGGCGTGGAGCGTGTCGAGCGTCGCCTCGAGCCCGTGCTCCCCGGGTGGCGCCTCCGTACGAACCTCCTGCGGCGCCGGCGACGCCGCGTGGTGCGCTTCCGTGTACATGTCTGCCTCCCTCCGGCAGGCAGTTCGTACCCATCTGCACCGTGTTGACTCACGGTCGACGCACGGGCAGGGACGGGGAGCCCACGGGGACAGCGGTGCTCGGCTTCGGGAGGGGGATCGGCAACAGGCCGGTGCCCGCCGCCGACCGAGCGCACCGGGCGTCACCCAGCGCGGCGGCATACAGTGTCGTCCGTGTCCCCCCGCGCCATCGTGACCGCCGACGAGACCTCGATCTCGCGGACGCGTCGCGCCCGGAAGATGTACCGGGCGCTGCACGAGCGCTACCCGTACGCCCACTGCGAGCTCGACTTCACCAACCCGCTCGAGCTGCTCGTCGCGACCATCCTGTCGGCGCAGACGACCGACGTCGGGGTCAACAAGGTGACGCCGATCGTCTTCGCGAAGTACCAGACGGCCGCCGACTACGCGGGCGCCGACCGCACCGAGCTCGAGACGATCATCCAGCCGACCGGTTTCTACCGGAACAAGGCCGATGCGCTCATCAAGCTCGGCATCGCCCTCGTCGAGAACTTCGACGGTGAGGTGCCGCCGCGGCTCAAGGACCTCGTGACCCTGCCCGGGGTCGGCCGCAAGACGGCCAACGTCGTGCTCGGCAATGCCTTCGACATCCCCGGCATCACCGTCGACACCCACTTCGGCCGGCTCGTGCGCCGCTTCGGTTGGACCGAGGAGGAGGACGCCGTCAAGGTCGAGCACGAGATCGGGCGCCTCTTCATGCGCAAGGACTGGACGATGCTCAGCCACGTCGTCATCTTCCACGGGCGCCGCACGTGCCACGCGAAGAGGCCCGCGTGCGGGGCGTGCCCGGTCGCGCGCTGGTGCCCGAGCTACGGCGTCGGCGAGACCGACGCCGACAAGGCCGCGAAGCTGCTGAAGTACGAGCTGGCGCCGAAGTGACGAAGGTGGTCAGCGGCATCGCGTATGCCGGCAGCTCGGGTTCGATCGACCCTGCCCCCACGCCGGGGCTGGG
>JABFXB010000359.1 GCA_013361975.1 Dermatophilaceae bacterium | reverse complement strand
GGCGTTCACGGAGGGGAGTATCCCCGACACGACGGGCTCGTCATCACGGAGCAGGTCCCACCACCAGCTCCCGGTCCCGTCGGTCCGTTCGCCGACAGATCGCTGTCCGGCCGGGCGGGAGAGACCTCCGGTTACTGACCCGGTGACCGGAAGGTTGTGCCCATGAACATTCCAGCTTGGGGCTGGTTCCTCGCGATCGGTCTGATGACCGTGTTCCTCCTGATCGACGTGCTCGTCATCGCCCGCCGACCGCACGTCCCGTCGATGGCCGAGGCCGGCCGCCACCTCGCGTTCTACGTCGGTGCCGCCGTGCTCTTCGGCCTCTTCGTGTGGTTCGAGTGGGGAGGGCAGTTCGCGGGAGAGTTCTACGCCGGCTGGCTCACCGAGTACTCCCTCTCGGTCGACAACCTCTTCGTCTTCCTGCTGATCATGGCCAGCTTCAAGGTGCCCCAGAAGCTGCAGCAGTCGGCGCTGATGATCGGCATCATCATCGCGATCATCCTCCGGGGCGTCTTCATCGCGCTGGGCGCCGTCGTCATCAACGCGTACGCCTGGGTGTTCTACATCTTCGGGGCGTTCCTCGTCTACACCGCGGTCAAGCTCGCGACCGAGGGCGAGAGCGACGACGACGAGTACCACGAGAACCGCTTCCTGCTCTGGGTCGAGAAGCGCTTCCCGGCCACCAAGGAGTGGCACAGCACGCACCTCACCGTGCTCGAGAACGGCAAGCGCCTCATCACGCCGATGCTCATCGTGATCCTCGCGCTCGGCACGACCGACCTGCTCTTCGCGCTCGACTCGATCCCCGCGATCTACGGCCTCACCAAGGAGCCGTTCCTCGTGCTCACGGCGAACATCTTCGCCCTGATGGGCCTGCGCCAGCTCTACTTCCTCATCGGCGGCCTGCTGAAGAAGCTGATCTACCTCAGCATCGGGCTCGCCGTGCTGCTCGCCTTCATCGGCGTGAAGCTCATCATGCACGCGCTGCACGAGAACAACCTGCCGTTCCTCAACGGCGGACAGCCGATCGATGGCGTGCCCGACATCCCGATCCTGGTCTCGCTGGGCGCGATCGTGCTCATCCTCGGCGTCACGACCGTCGCCAGCCTCTGGAAGTCGCGACGCGACGCCCGCCTCGAGGCGGCCAACGGCGATGCCGTCGAGTCGTCGGCCTCGAAGTAGCGTTCTCAGGCCCGGAGGACCTTGTCCATCGCCTTGCCCCTGGCCAGCTCGTCCACGAGCTTGTCGAGATAGCGGATCTTCTGCATCAGCGGGTCGTCGATCTCCTCGACGCGCACGCCGCAGACGACGCCTTTGATCTGGTCGACCTTGGCGTTCAGGTGGGCCTGGGCGAAGAAGTCCTCGAACGTCGTCTCCGCCTCGAGGTGGCGGTCGAGGGCTGCCTCGTCGAAGCCGGTCAGCCACTGGATCACCTGGTCGAGCTCGGCCTTGGAGCGACCCTTGCGCTCGACCTTGTTCACGTAGTGGGGATACACCGACGCGACGCTGACCGTGAAGATGCGGCTCATGCCCAGAAGGGTAACCAGCCGGGACCCCGTCGCAGCGCACCAGCAATACCACCCCGATCGAGAGAACGCCCCGTCACGCGGTGGATGTGACGGAGCGTTCTCTCGATCGGAGAGGCAGTTCTACCCCTCCGATCGAAAGAACGCTGCGTTACGCCTTCGGGCGGTCGGGCCGGTTGCCAGGTGCGACCGCTTCTCAGCGGACGCGGTGTGCGACGAGCCAGCCGAGCAGGGCGGGCGCGGCCATCACGGCGAACACCGCGACGTACGCCGCAGGGACACTCGAGCCGGCTGCCGCGAACACGATGGCGGACAGGGCGATGGCAGTGGCGGCACCGGACGAGTCACCGATCTGCAGGGCGGAGCTGACGAAGCCCTGCTGTGTCGACGAGGCGCGCGACAGCGCCTGGGCGGTGACGCGGGGGTACACGGTGCCGATGCCGAGGCCGATCGCCGGGAAGAGGGCGATGAGCACCCAGGTGGGTGCGTCGAGCGCGACGGCCAGGGCGATGGCGCCGAGGGTCAGGGTCATCGCCGCGAGCGACACGGCTGCGGTGCGACCGATCTCGAAACGACGGTCCCAGCGTCCCTGCACCCACGACCCGACGAACCACGTGACACCCGTGACGGTCAGCGCGACGCCGGCGAGGCTCGGGCTGAGCCCGTCGCGCTCGGTGAGCAGGCGGGGGAGGTAGACCTCCGCGCCGCTGAAGGCCGCGAAGGCCAGGGCCCGCAGCGTCACGTCGGTCGGCAGGCCCCGGGCGGCCCGGAGGGTTCCCCGCGGGGTGAGCGGCAGGAGGGTCAGGCCGACGACCACCAGGGCGGCGACCGCGATCGCGATGCCGACGGCGTCGAGCCGCTCCGCCACGGCGTTGAGGCCGAGCACGGCGACGGCCAGCACGGCGGAAGCGGCGACGGCGCGCCGGCGCCACGGCACGTCGACGACCTCCTGGCGCAGGCCGGTGACGATGCGGCCGAGCAGGACCGCGGCCACGACGAGCACCGCGAGCGCCAGGCCGAACACCCACCGCCAACCGATCGTCTGCGCGATGAGCCCGGCCACGAACGGCCCGGCGATCGACGGCACGACCCAGGCGGCCGAGAAGCCGGCGAGGATCGCCGTGTGCAGCCGCGGCGGGTAGACACGGGTCACGAGGACGTAGAGCGCCGTGCTCGTCATGCCGGCACCGAGTCCCTGCACGACCCGGGCGGCGACGAGCAGCCCCATCGTCGGTGCGAGGCCCGCGACGACCAGGCCGACGGCGAAGAGGACGAGCCCGACCAGCAGGGGTGGCCGCGGGCCCCGTCGGTCGGCGAGGTTGCCGGACCACACGATGCTGACGATGCTCGCCGCGAGGGTCGCCGTGAACGCCATCGCGTACAGCGAGGCACCGTTCAGCTCGTGCGCGATCGTGGGCATCACGGTGGTGAGGGCGAGCGCCTCGAACGCGTGGAGCGACACGAGCGCGAGCACGCCGACGGTCGTCGCCCGCAGGGTGGGGGAGAGGAGTCCGCCTCCGGGGTCGTGGTTCGTCGTCACCCGGGCCCCAGTGCGGCGTCGGGCGTCTCCGGTCTGGACCGGGCGCCGAGCACGATCGCGCTGGCGAGCACGACGAGCGCCATCCCGGCCACCTGGCCCGGCTCGAGCACCTGGTGCAGCACGACGAATCCGGCCAGGGCGGCGACGACGGGTTCGAGGCTGAGCAGGATGCCGAAGACGTGCTGCGCGAGGTGGCGAAGGGCCATGAGCTCGAGCGAGTAGGGCAGCACCGACGAGAGGACGGCGATGCCGAGACCGAGCGCGACGTCGTGCGGGGTCCAGCGGTCCACGGTGGTGAGCCCGAGGGGAGCGACGGCGACGGTCGACACGATGAGGGCGAGGGCCAGCCCGTCGAGGCCGCCGAATGCCCGGCCGGTGCGCTGGCTCAGCACGATGTAGGCGGCCCACATGACCCCGGCAAGCGCCGCGAACCCGACACCGACGAGGTCGAGCTGCCCCAGCGACGTGTGGAGCACGCCGGAGACGAGGACGACTCCCAGTGCGGCCGCGACCACGGCGACGACGTCGCGCAGCCGCCGGCTGAGCGCCGCCGCGAGTCCGAGCGGCCCGAGGAACTCGATCGTGACGGCGACCCCGATCGGCAGGTGCGCGAGCGAGGCGTAGAAGGAGGTGTTCATCGCGGCGAGCGCGAGCCCGAAGAGCACGACGGTGCCCCAGTCGGCGCGGGTCCGGCGACGCCACGACGGCCGCGCGACGGCATACAGGATGACCATGGCGAAGAGGAGGCGCAGCAGCACCGACCCGGTGGCCCCGATGCGGGGGACCAGGGTCGCGGCGAAGGCGCCGCCGAACTGCACGGACAGCACCCCACCGAGGACGAGCAGCGGGGCGGTGCGACGGTCGAGGCTCACGGCATCGGCAGGCGCCCGGCCGCCACGAGCGTCTCGAGCCGTTCGGCGGACAGGTCCTCCTCGACGAGCGCGCCGCCGGTCTCGGACGCGTGGATCATCCGGCCCTGCTCCACCACGATGCCGACGTGGTGGATGCGGGCACCTGGCCGCGCGAAGAAGTAGAGGTCGCCCGGCTGCACGTCGTCGAGCGCCACGGGAGTCGCGAAGTCGGCCTGGGCGTACGCGTCACGGGCGACGACGACCCCGAGCCTGCGCCACGTGTGCAGCACCAGGCCGGAGCAGTCGAATCCGAGCGGCGTCAGCCCGGACCACAGGTAGGGCAGACCCGCATGGGCGCGCGCCTCGCCAACGGCGGGGTGCACCGGCGCTCCGGAGGCTGCCGCGGTTTCGACCGCCAGCACGGGCTCGGGACCTTCGACCTGCGAGCCGGGCGTGAGCGGGGCGAGGTGCGCGAGCGGCACCCACCCGGGGTAGCCGCGGTCGTCCTTGGGAGAGAGCTGCCACGGCGCGACGACGTGGGCCCATCCACTCTCGGCGTCGAGCTCCGTCACGATGACGGGCTCGCCCCCGACGAGCTGCGTCTCGACGAGCCCGTGCAGGCCGAGACGGCCGGCGCGGGTGCCGTCGTCGACGACCCCGTCGGCTGCGGCGTCGGCGTCGAGCGCCGCCAGCCACGCGACGGCGTCGGGCTCGTCGGCGACCATCGCGGCGTCGACGGGTCGGGGGCTCTGGGGCGTCGACCAGACCGTCGTCACGGGGACGCGGACCAGGTGGGTGGCCCTGACGGGGGCGGTGCGGCTCGCGGCGACGTTCACGCCGGCCATCCTCGCACTCGTGCGGATCCGTGGCGTCGCGGGTCCGGGCGCTCACAGGTGCCGGGGCCGCCTGTGCGTCGGCTGTGGGTCCGGCCACGATTCGGTGTGCGCGGTCGACAGGTACTGGTCGCCGGGCGCGCAGGGTCGTACCGTCAGAACATGGAAGAACGAATCACCATAGAAGGATTCGATCCCCCGAAGAACCGCCGCCACGGCCCCGACGGCGACCTCGTGGACGTGCAGGGTTGGCTCCACGCGCCGGTCGACTGGACCGGTGGCCCACAGCTCGAGCGCGCCTGGCGTGAGCGGCACGGCCGGTCACGGCTCGGCGTGGGGCTCTGCGTCGCCAACAGCCCGCGCCGGCACATCATCCTGACCAACGTCCCGGACGACATCGACTTCCTCCGGGCCGAGCTCGAGTCGTTCATCGCCGAGCTCGATCCCGACGCCACCTCCGACCTCGAGGGCGCCCAGTAGTCCGTCGCCGATCGAGTCTGCGCACTCCCGCCCGCTCGGGGCGTGCCGCTCGTACGCTGGGCGCGTGGCGAGACCGGCGATCCTCACGGTGGATGACGACGCTCCGGTCTCTGCTGCGATCGCGCG
>JABFXB010000149.1 GCA_013361975.1 Dermatophilaceae bacterium | reverse complement strand
TGAGGAACTCGAGCGTCTTGGCCTCGTGCGTGGCGCCCCAGATGTTCGCGTCGGTGGAGTACGCCTTCTCGGCGGACGCGCGGTAGGGCAGGTCGCGGGCGGTGAGCCACTCGGACATCTCGTGCCGGCCACCGAGCTCTGAGACGAAGTCGGCGTCGAGCCACGGCTTGTAGATGCGCAGGCTCGGGTTGGCCATGAGGCCGTAGCGATAGAACCGCTCGATGTCGTTGCCCTTGAAGGTCGAGCCGTCGCCCCAGATCGAGACACCGTCCTCCTGCATGGCCCGCACGAGCAGGGTGCCGGTGACGACGCGGCCCAGGGGAGTGGTGTTGAAGTAGGTCTTGCCGCCGCTGCGGATGTGGAACGCGCCGCAGGCGATGGCCGAGAGGCCCTCCTCGACGAGGGCGGTCCTGCAGTCGACGAGGCGGCTGATCTCGGCGCCGTACTGGCCGGCGCGGCCCGGCACGGAGTCGATGTCGGGCTCGTCGTACTGCCCCAGGTCTGCCGTGTAGGTGCACGGCACCGCGCCCTTCTCGCGCATCCAGGCAACAGCCACGGAGGTGTCGAGGCCGCCGGAGAAGGCGATGCCGACGCGTTCGCCGACGGGGAGCGAGGTGAGGACCTTGGACATGGATGCAAGTATATGCATAGCCGCGCATACTTATCCAATCGCGTATGCCAGGTGCCGGGCGCCGCTGCGAGCCTCAGTCTCGAAAGCGCTGCGGTTCGTGTCAGGAGCCGCGCGGGGAGCGGCCTACCGTGCCCCGAAGGGCGGCCCATCGCGCGGTCCACACCTCCTGTGCCAGTCGGTGCTCGGTCCACAGCGGTGACCGGCCAGGATGACGCGAGAACCGGACGCGTCCACGGTCAGGGCATGGACCTGCGACTGGTTGCCCGAGACGGCGTCTTCTCCACGCGCGATGCCGAACGACTCGGTGTCGACCGGCACGCGCTGACCCGGCGGTGCCGTCAGGGCGAGCTCATCCGGCTCACGCGCGGCTGGTACGCCCTCGTCACCGACACGACCCCACAGCCCGAGGACGTGCACCGCCTCACGGCCCTGGCACTGGGTCGTCAGTTCCGCACGCGGGCCATGGTCAGCCACCACTCGCTGCTCCTGTGCCGCCGCCTGCCCACCTTCCGGGCGGACCTGCGCACGGTCCACCTGACGTCGGCCGTCGACGCGCCCCGAGCGGACCCGCAGGACCCGCGACGCAGCGTGACCGTGCGCCGACCCGGGCTGACCATCCACCGGCCCGTCGACGGCATCCGGCTGGGCACGACGGACGGCGACGACCATCGACCTGTGGGCATGCCGCTCGCCCACGCCATCGTCCAGGCCGGCCTGCTCGCCGGCCCGGTGAGCGCCCTCGTGCCTGCCGACGCGGCGCTGCGGGCTGGATCCGTGACGGCGGGCGACCTGGCCGGTGCCGTGGCGGACCTGCGCGGCCACACCGGCATCGGACCGGTTCGCGTGGCCCTCGGTCGGGCCGACGGACGGCACGAGTCGCCAGGTGAGAGCCGGACGGCATACGTCCTGCGGTCCCTCGGGTTCGACGTCGAGCCCCAGCTGGAGCTCGTCGTCGGCGGCCGTCGCTTCCGGGCCGACTTCCGCATCCGCGGCACCCGGGTCCTCGTCGAGTTCGACGGTGCCGTGAAGTACGCCGACGGCCGTCGCGAGACCCTGTTCGCCGAGAAGCAGCGCGAGGATGCGTTGCGGCGCGACGGCTGGACGGTGGTCCGGGTCGTCTGGGCCGATCTCGACGATCCGGAGCGGCTGCGCCGTCGCATCCTCGACGCCCTCGCACTGGCTGCCTGACGTGCCAGGGACTGCGCTTTGCCGCGTCAGCTGCGCGGGCCCGCGCGGCACGGGCCGCAAAGCGCGGCTCCTGCGCGGTGGGGGGCCCGAGTTCGTCGTCAGTTCGCCCGCGGGTCGCCCGGGGGTTCCTCGGACGCTCCCGTACGCGCCCTAGCGTCCCCGCATGCGAAAGCTCACCCTGACCATGACCTCGGTCGGCGCCTGCGCGGTGCTCGCCGCCTCCGCCATCCCCGCGCTCGCTGCCGCCTCCGCCCCGGCCACGACCGCCCCTGGTCGCGACAGCGCCCACGCGTACACGACCACCAAGGGCCTCGAGGAGCCGCTCGTGCTCGCCCACCGCGGCGCCTCCGGCTACCGCCCCGAGCACACGGTCGCGGCCTACGAGCTGGCCGTCGCACAGGGCGCCGACTACATCGAGCCCGACCTCGTGTCGACGAAGGACGGCGTCCTCGTCGACCGGCACGAGCCCGAGATCAGCGGCACGTCCGACGTCGCGAGCCACCCCGAGTTCGCCTCGCGCAAGACCACCAAGGTGCTCGACGGCGTGCCGACGACCGGCTGGTTCACCGAGGACTTCACGCTCGCCGAGCTGAAGACCCTGCGCGCCAAGGAGCGCCTGCCCCAGCTGCGGCAGGAGAACACGATCTACGACGGCCGCTACGACATCCCGACCTTCGAGGAGCTGCTCAAGCTGCGCGAGTCGCTGTCGAAGAAGTACCACCGCACGGTCGGCATCATCCCGGAGATCAAGCACTCGACCTACCAGCACGCCAACGGCGTCGACCCCGAGCGCGAGCTGCTCCGGCTCGTGACGGCATACGGCCTCAACAAGAAGAACGCGCCGCTCTGGGTGCAGTCCTTCGAGCTGACCAACCTGCTGACCCTGCGCCACACGCTCGGTTACAAGGCGAACTCGGTCTTCCTCGCCACGAACGGCGGCGCGCCCTACGACCTCGCGTCGACCGGCGACCGGCGCACCTACGCCGACCTGCTCGCCCCCGCGAGCCTCAAGGCGCTGTCGAGCTCGATCAACGGCATCGGCCCCGACAAGGGTCTCGTCATCCGCCGCAACGCCGACGGAACCCTGGGCCAGCCCACGAGCCTCGTCGCCGACGCGCACGCCGCCGGCCTCAAGGTCACCCCGTACACCTTCCGGGCCGAGAACTCGTTCCTCCCGGTCGACTACCGCATCGGGACCAACCCCGCCGACTACGGACGGATCATCGACGAGGTCGTCGCCTTCCTCAAGACCGGCGTCGACGGCGTCTTCTGCGACCAGCCCGACATCTGCATCGTCGCCCGCGACCAGTTCCGCGGCCGCTGAGCACCCACCCGACGCACCCTCGACCGAAAGAGCGGTCCGCCCCCTGCACACAGGGGGCGGACCGCTCTTTCGGTCACCTCACGGCATACGTCGGCGGGTCAGCTCTCGCCACCAGCGTTGCCGGAGGTGCCGGCGGTGACGTCGTCGAGCTGGTACTTCGCGGCCGCCTTGGCGGGCACGTCGGCAGGCACCTTGCCCTCGCGGGCCAGCAGCTGCAGCGCGCGCACGGCGACGGAGGGGCCGTCGATGTGGAAGAAGCGACGCGCGGCCGGGCGGGTGTCGGAGAAGCCGAACCCGTCGGCGCCCAGCGAGGCGTAGGTGCCGGGCACCCACTCGCGGATCTGGTCCTGGACGGCCCGCATGTAGTCGGACACGCCGATGACCGGGCCCTCGGTGCCCTCGAGGCACTGCGTCACCCAGGGCACGCGCTTCTCGCCGTCGGGGTGCAGGAACTCCTGCTCGTCGGCGGCCAGGCCGTCGCGACGCAGCTCGTTCCACGACGTCACGGACCACACGTCAGCGGCCACGCCCCAGTCGTCGGCCAACAGCTGCTGCGCCTCGAGCGCCCACGGCAGGCCGACGCCCGAGCCGAGCAGCTGCGCCCGCGGCGCGTCGTGGGTCCAGCCCTCGGTGTCGGCCGACCGGAGCTTGTACATGCCCTTGAGGATGCCCTCGACGTCGACGTTCTCGGGCTCGGCCGGCTGCTGGATCGGCTCGTTGTAGACGGTGAGGTAGTAGATGACGTTCGACTCGTCGGCCGTGTGGCCCTCGCCGTACATGCGGTCGAGACCGGCCTGCATGATGTGCGCGATCTCGTACGCGTACGCCGGGTCGTAGTGCACGACCGCGGGGTTGGTGGACGCGAGGAGCGGGCTGTGGCCGTCGGCGTGCTGCAGGCCCTCACCCGTGAGCGTCGTGCGACCGGCCGTGGCGCCGATGAGGAAGCCACGCGTCATCTGGTCGGCGGCCGCCCAGATCGAGTCACCCGTGCGCTGGAAGCCGAACATCGAGTAGAAGACGTAGATCGGGATCATCGGCTGGCCGTGCGTCGCGTACGACGTGCCGGCGGCGGTGAACGCGGCGAGCGAGCCCGCCTCGTTGATGCCGAGGTGCAGGATCTGGCCCTGCTCGTTCTCGCGGTAGGCGAGCATGAGCTCGGCGTCGACCGGCGTGTAGTTCTGCCCGTTGGGGTTGTAGATCTTGATCGTCGGGAAGAACGCGTCCATGCCGAACGTGCGCGCCTCGTCGGGGATGATCGGCACGATCCGCTTGCCGAACTCCTTGTCGCGCAGGAGGTCCTTGAGCAGGCGGACGAACGCCATCGTCGTGGCGACCTCCTGCTTGCCCGAGCCCTTCTTCACCTGGGCGTACGCCTCGTCGCCCGGCAGCTTGACGGGTTCGTACGCGATGCGCCGGCTCGGCAGGGTGCCGCCGAGCTTGGTGCGGCGGTCGACGGAGTACTTGATGACCTCGCTGTCGGGGCCGGGGTGGTAGTACGGCGGCTGGTAGGGGTTCGCCTCGAGCTGCTCGTCGGTGATCGGGATGCGGAGGCTGTCGCGGAAGGCCTTGAGGTCGTCCAGCGTCATCTTCTTCATCTGGTGCGTGGCGTTGCGGCCGGCGAAGTGCGAGCCGAGGCTGTAGCCCTTGATCGTCTTCGCGAGGATGACGGTCGGCTGGCCGGTGTGCTCGCGAGCCGCCTTGTACGCGGCGTAGACCTTGCGGTAGTCGTGGCCGCCGCGCTTGAGGTCCCACCAGACCTGGTCGTCTGTCCAGCTCTCGACCATCTTCGCGGTGCGCGGGTCGCGGCCGAAGAAGTGGTCGCGGACGTACTTGCCGTCGTTGGCGCGGAACGTCTGGTAGTCGCCGTCGCTCGTGGTGTTCATCACGTGCACGAGGGCGCCGTCGCGGTCGGCGGCGAGCAGCGGGTCCCACCCACGGCCCCACACGACCTTGATGACGTTCCAGCCCGCGCCGCGGAAGAACGCCTCGAGCTCCTGGATGATCTTGCCGTTGCCGCGCACCGGGCCGTCGAGCCGCTGCAGGTTGCAGTTGATGACGAACGTGAGGTTGTCGAGCTCCTCGTTGGCGGCCAGCTGCAGCAGGCCGCGCGACTCCGGCTCGTCCATCTCGCCGTCGCCGAGGAAGGCCCAGACGTCCTGCTGGCTGGTGTCCTTGATGCCGCGGTTGTGGAGGTACTTGTTGAACTGCGCCTGGTAGATGGCGTTCATCGGGCCGATGCCCATCGACACCGTCGGGAACTCCCAGTAG
>JABFXB010000328.1 GCA_013361975.1 Dermatophilaceae bacterium | reverse complement strand
CCTTCCCGTCGAGTGCCCACTTTCCGACAGTCGGGGCGTCGGGAACTGAGCACTCGACCGGAACACGGCGTCGGGAACTGAGCACTCGACCTTCAGCTGGACGTGTCGACGTAGAGGCAGAAGGGATGGCCGGCCGGGTCGAGCATGACCCTGACGTCGTCCTGCGGCTGGTGGCTCGCGACCTCGGCGCCCGCCTCGACGGCGAAGGCCACCCCCTCGTCGAGGTCGTCGACCTCGATGTCGAGGTGCATCATCATGAGCGGCTCCCCCGGCCGGCTCGGCCAGACGGGCCGCACGTAGTTCGGCTCCGTCTGGAACCCGAGGTTGTGGCCTGCCGACTCCGACGGCGCCAGCGTCGCCCAGTCCGGTTCGTCCGTGTAGAGGGTCCAGCCCAGCAGGCGCTCGTAGAAGTGCGCGAGCTCGGAGGCGTCGGGAGCGTCGAGCACGACCCCGAACCACGTCTTAGTCGTCCGTAGCGGCATCCCGCCAGTCTGCCGTGACCACTCCTCGAGAGAGGGGGTCATGACTTTTTCGATTCCGCACGTATCAGGGCCGGGATGCGCCACTCTGATGAGTGTCGGCGAAGGTCCACGGCACGCGCGCCGGCGATATCCACCCCTCGGGGGGTGGTGCTGGGCGGGGCCTGGGCCGCCCAGCACTTACGCGCCTTGCCTCAGTCTGCGCCGAGGCCGCGCAGGATGACGGCGAGCCCCACCTCGAACGCCTTCGCCTCCGCCGTACTGTCGGGCGTCGGCAGGTCTGGGTCGACCCGGGCCGCAAGGACCCGGTTCTGCTGAGCTGCAACCGAACCCAGGATGTGGTTCACCACGAGGGAAGCCACGTCGTCGCGCTCCGACACCGTCGCCCCCGCATCGTGCACGAGCCGCGCGAGGTCGCGTAGCGCGCGCGTCGCACCCGGCTCGAGGGCATACGCCAGCCCGACGACGTCGGCGGCATCGGGCACCTGGACCAGGGCCTCGCGGAGGGCGATGGCGAGGCCGGTGAGGGCCTCGGCGACGGGCCGGTCGGTGGGCGCGGGAGGGATCTCGGCGAGCAGAGCGTCGGTCACCTCGACGAGCAGCTCCTGCTTGTTGGCGACGTGCCAGTAGAGGGCTCCGGGCGCCACCCCCAGCTCGCGTGCCAGCCGCCGCATCGAGAGGTCGCCGAGGCCGTAGCGTCGCAGCAGGTCGACGGCGGCGGCCACGACCTGCTCCCGGCTGAGCGCCACCCGGCCCCCTGTCCTCGGGCGGGCCAGGCAGTGGCCCGCGTTGACAGCCGAGCCTAGCGACTCGGCATACTGAACACCGTTCAAGTTGAACACCGTTCAACGTCGCGCGCAAGGAGCCCTGCATGACCCGCCGTTTCGACGACCTCGCCGACGCCGTCCTGGCCGGCGCCCCCGCTGCAGCCGAGGACGCCCTCGACGTCCTTCGCGCGAGCGAAGAGGAGCTGCTCTCGGTCGTCGCCGCCGCGGCACGCCTGCGGCGCAAGCACTTCGGCAACACGGTGAAGGTCAACTACCTCGTCAACCTCAAGTCGGGCCTCTGCCCCGAGGACTGCCACTACTGCTCACAGCGCCTCGGCTCGCAGGCCGACATCCTCAAGTACACGTGGCTGAAGCCCGACGAGGCCATCGAGCAGGCGACTGCCGGGCTGCGCGGTGGGGCCAGCCGCATCTGCATGGTCTCGAGCGGCCGCGGGCCGACGGACCGCGACGTCGAGCGGGTGGCCGGCATGGTCGGCGCGCTCAAGCAGGAGCACCCCGACGTCGAGGTCTGCGCATGCCTCGGCCTGCTCAAGGACGGCCAGGCCGAGCGGCTCCGCGCGGCCGGTGTCGACGCGTACAACCACAACCTCAACACGGCCGAGTCGCACCACGACGACATCGTCACGACCCACACGTACGCCGACCGCGTCGACACGGTGACGAAGGCCAAGGATGCCGGCCTCTCGCCGTGCTCGGGGCTGATCGCCGGGCTCGGCGAGAGCGACGAGCAGCTCGTCGAGGCCCTCTTCGCCCTCCGCGACCTCGGCTCCGACTCGATCCCGGTCAACTTCCTGATGCCCTTCGACGGCACGCCGTTCGAGGGCACGTGGGAGCTCACCCCCGGCCGCTGCCTGCGCATCCTCGCGATGGCCCGGTTCGTCTGCCCCGACAAGGAGATCCGCATCGCCGGTGGTCGTGAGATGCACCTGCGCTCGCTCCAGGGGCTGGCCCTGCACGTGGCCAACTCGATCTTCCTCGGCGACTACCTCACGTCGGAGGGGCAGGCCGCCGAGGCCGACCTCGAGCTCATCCGCGACCACGGTTTCGTCGTGCTGGGCGCGGCCCCCGAGCACCCCGTCTCGCCCGACGCCGTTTCACCCGACGCCGGCAGCCACGACCCCGCCAAGCGCCGGCGCGGCGCCGGCACGGACGTTCCCGCCAATGCCTGAGCCGGCCGGGTCGACTCTCGCCGCCCGCGACCGCGGGCTCGTCTGGCATCCCTACGCCCCGCTCGACGGGCCCGAGCCGTATGCCGTCGAGCGCGCCTCCGGCGTACGCCTGCAGCTGGCTGCTGCCGACGGCGAGACCTTCGAGGTCATCGACGCGATGGCGTCCTGGTGGTGCGCGGTCCACGGCTACCGTCACCCGGCCCTCGACGCCGCTGCCCACCAGCAGCTCGACCGATTCAGCCACGTCATGTTCGGTGGCCTCACCCACGAACCCGCCGTCACCCTGGCCGAGCGGCTGACCGCGATCGCGCCCGGGCCCATGGCCCACGTCTTCTACGCCGACTCCGGCTCCGTGTCGGTCGAGGTCGCCCTCAAGCTGTCGCTGCAGTACCAAGCCGCCCGGGGGCGCCCGGGCCGGCAGCGGTTCCTCACGGTGCGCGGCGGGTACCACGGCGACACCTTCGCTGCCATGAGCGTGTGCGACCCGGTCGACGGCATGCACTCGGCCTTTCCCGGCGCGCTGGCCCGGCAGCTCTTCGCCCCACGGCCGCCTGTGGCCCGCCTCGTGGTGACGGCCGAGGGCGAGGAGCGTTGGGAGACCGACGGGTCCGCGTTCGTGACGTGGGCGGCCGAGGTCGAGGCTCTCGCCGCGGCGCACTCGGACGAGCTCGCAGCCATCATCGTCGAGCCGGTGCTCCAGGGAGCGGGTGGCATGCACGTCTACCACCCCGACTGCCTGCGTGAGCTGCGTCGCGTCGCCGACGAGCACGGGCTGCTGCTCGTGGTCGACGAGATCGCGACCGGTCTCGGTCGCACCGGCCGGCTGTTCGCGTCCGAATGGGCCGGGGTCTCCCCCGACGTCATCTGCGTCGGCAAGGCGCTGACGGGCGGATACCTCACTCTCGCAGCAGTGCTCGCGGCCCGGCACGTCGGCGAGGCGATCACCCGCTCCCAGTTCAGGGCCCTGCTCCACGGCCCTACATTCATGGCCAACCCCCTCGCCTGTGCCGTCGCCAACGCGTCGCTGTCGCTCGTGGAGGAGGGCTGGAAGGACGACGTGCCGCGCGTCGGCCGCCTGCTCCACGAGCACCTCGCGCCGGCGGCCGACCTGCCCGCAGTCACGGACGTACGCACCCTCGGCGCCGTCGGGGTCGTCCAGCTCGAGGCTCCGGTCGACGTGACGGCCGTGACCCGGGCCGCCCTGCGGCGCGGCGTGTGGGTGCGCCCCTTCCGCGACCTCGTCTACACGATGCCGCCGTATGTCTGCACCGACGAGGACGTGCGCACCATCGCCGACGCGATCGTCGGTGCCGTCGCGCAGGTGCACGAGTGAGCGACGTCTGGGCCTCGTGGCTGCGGGAGCGCGCGGAGCTGCGTGCCGAGCGCGGGACCGAGCGGTTCGACCCGGTGCTGCGGCTCGGCGGCCACCTGCCGGGCGCGCACGGCGCCCTCGATCTCGCGTCCAACGACTACCTGGGGCTGTCGCGTGACGACAGGGTCGTCGCCGCCGCCCACGAGGCCCTGGACCGCTACGGCGCCTCGGCGACCGCGAGCCGCCTCGTGACCGGCACGCTCCCGGTGCACCGCGACCTCGAGGCGGCGCTGGCCCGTCTCGCCGGGCAGCCGAGCGCCCTCGCCTTCTCCACCGGGTATGCCGCCAATCTCGGCGCGCTGACCGCACTCAGCGGGCGCGGCGCCGAGATCCTGCTCGACGCGCACGCCCACGCCTCACTGCACGACGCCGCGCGGATGTCGCGCGTCCCCTACGCGACGTTCGCCCACAACGACCCGGCCGACCTCGACCGTGAGCTCGCGACCCGGACCGGCCGGCGCGTCGTCGTGGCGGTCGAGTCCATCTACTCGGTGCTCGGCGACGCGGCCCCGCTCACCGACCTCGTCGAGGTGTGCCGGCGCCATGATGCCCTCCTCGTCGTCGACGAGGCGCACGGCATCGGCGTCGCAGGGAAGGGCCGCGGACTCGTCCACGCACTGGGTCTCGCCGGGGCTGCCGACGTGGTCGTGACGATGACGCTGTCGAAGGCGCTCGGATCGCAGGGCGGCGCCGTGCTGGGCTCCACCGCCCTGCGCAGCCACCTGGTCAACACCGCGCGGTCGTTCATCTTCGACACCGGGCTGGCCCCCGCTGCTGCCGGGGCGGCAACGGCCGCCGCCGACGTCGTCGCGGACGAACCCTTGCTCGCGGACGCCGTGCGCGACAACGCGCGGGTCATCGCGACCGTGTGCGGCATCGAACGGGCCGCCGGCGCCGTGCAGTCGCTGCCCATGCCGTCACCCGAGGCCGCGGTGGCCGCCTGCCTGAACCTTCGGGCCCAGGGCGTCCTCGTGGGTTGCTTCCGGCCGCCCAGCGTCCCCGACGGGGTCTCGCGTCTGAGGGTGACCGCCAGGGCCGACCTCCCGCGAGAGGACCTGCTGGAGGCTGCGCGGGTCGTCGCCCGAGTCGCCGGCGAGCATGCACCGCGCCCGACGGGGACCGCGGCCGTCGAGGGGTCACGGGCGGCGGACGCTCCCTCCGACGTCCGTGGCCTCCCGACGGTCGCGGCCGTCGAGGGCGCCACGCACCCCGCCTCCACGTCGCCCCTCGACCAGATCCCGCCCCACGACACCGATGGGTGAGTCAGGACTGCCCGCGGTCGTCGTCGTCACGGGCACCGACACCGACGTCGGCAAGACGGTCGTCACGGCGGCCGTCGTGGCGCTGCTCGCCGACGCGGGACTGCGCGTCGCCGCCTACAAGCCCACTCAGACCGGGGTGGCTCCCGGAGAGCCCGGCGACATGGGTGAGGTCGGCCGCCTGACAGGGGCGAGCACCGTGGAGGGGACGAGGCTGCACGCGCCCATGGCGCCGCGCCCGGCGGCAGCACTCGAGGGCGCGTCACTGCCGACGCTGTCGCAGCACGTCGACGCCATCGCCGAGCTGTCCAGCCGCCACGACGTCGTTGTCGTCGAGGGGGCCGG
>JABFXB010000410.1 GCA_013361975.1 Dermatophilaceae bacterium | reverse complement strand
GAAGCGCTCGGCCATCGCGGCGAACGACGGCACGCCGTCGCGCATCGACACGATCTCGCCGTCGAGCAGCATGTCGGCGTACTCGTCGACCAGACCCCGCAGCTCCGGGAAGGCCACCGTGACGTCGCGCTCGGTGCGCGTGAACAGGCGCATCTCGCCGTCGCGCACGTCGGCCAGGACGCGCATGCCGTCCCATTTCACCTCGTGCTGCCAGCGGTCGTCGGCCGGAATGGCCGACGTGGGCGTCGCGAGCATGGGGCGCATGGGTGCATTCTTGTTCTCATGCGAGCCATCTGGAAAGGCGCCGTGTCGTTCGGCCTGGTCAATGTGCCGGTCCGACTCTTTTCGGCCACCGAGAACCACGACGTGCAGTTCCGCCAGGTCCACGAGAAGGACGGGGGCCGCATCAAGTACCAACGCGTCTGCTCGATCGACGGCGAGGAGGTGCCCTACTCCGACATCGCCAAGGGCTACGAGGCCGCCGACGGGCAGATGGTCGTGCTGACCGACGAGGACCTCAAGAGCCTGCCTTCGCGGTCGTCGAAGGAGATCTCGATCGAGAAGTTCGTGCCGTCAGAGCAGATCGACCCCCTCCTGTTCGACAAGAGCTACTACCTCGAGCCCGACAAGACCGGGCTCAAGCCGTACGTACTCCTGCGCGACGCCCTCGAGAAGGCCGATCGGATGGCGCTCGTCACCGTCTCGGTGCGCACGCGCATGACGCTCGCCGTGCTCCGCGTTCGCGACGGCGTCATCGTGCTGCAGACCCTGCTCTGGGCCGACGAGGTGCGCACGCCCGAGTTCGAGTCGCTCTCGGAGGACACCCACGCGACGCCCAAGGAGCTGGCGATGGCCGCGTCGCTCGTCGACTCGTTGTCGGGCGACTACGAGCCCGACGAGTTCGAGGACGACTACTCCGAGGCCGTCACCCAGCTCGTCGCGACGAAGATCGAGGGCGGCGACATCACCGAGACGCCCGAGGCCAAGGGCGAGGAGACCGAAGTCGTCGACCTGCTCGCGGCCCTGCAGCGCAGCGTCGACAAGGCCAAGGCCGCCAAGTCCGGCGGTGCAGGGGCGAGCGCTTCTGACGAGTCGGACGAGGCGAGTGAGCAGGCGAAGAAGACTGCGGAGAAGTCGCCCACCAAGAAGACCGCGGCCAAGAAGACCGCGGCCAAGAAGACGACGACGAAGAAGTCCACCGCCAAGCAGTCCACGACGAAGAAGGCGGCCACCAAGAAGGCCAGCTGAGCGATCCTCGTCACGTCGGCGGCATACGCGAGCCCGGCCGCCACCCCTGCGCGAGGATGAGAACGTGCGAACGGCGACGATCGACGAGCTCACGCGGCGACTCGAGACCCTGCCCAGCGGCTCTCGGGTCGTCGTCAGCGGCAACATGGCGGTGCCGTGGGAGGCGGTGAAGGCGCTCGACGCCGCCCAGGAGTCCTACGTGCTCCACGCACTCAACGCCCCCGCCGGGCTGCCCGAGCGCGACGGCGTGACGGTGGAGACCTGCTTCGTCGGCCCCGGCATGCGCCGTCACCGCGGCCTGCGCTACGTGCCGTCGCGCCTGTCGCTCGTGCCGCTGCTCTACAGCCGGGCGCTGCCGCCCGACGCGGTGCTGCTGCACTGCTCTGCCCCTCGCGACGGCCAGGTGAGCCTCGGGCTGGAGGTCAACGTGCTGCCGGCAGCGATCGAGGCCTGCCGTGCCCGGGGCGGCCTCGTCGTGGCGGTGGTCAACCCGCGGATGCCGTTCACGTTCGGTGACGCCCAGGTGCCGCTCGAGCACGTCGACCTCCTCGTCGAGGTCGACTCCGAGCTGGCCTCGCACGCCGCCGTGGAGCCCGACCCCGAGAGCCGCCTCATCGGCGAGCGCGTGGCCTCCCGCGTGGCGGACGGGGCGACGATGCAGCTCGGCATCGGTGCCGTGCCCGACGCCACGCTCGCGGGGTTGACCAAGCGACGCGGCCTACGGGTGTGGACCGAGATGTTCTCCGACGGCGTGCTCGCCCTCGACGAGGCGGGCGCGCTCGACCCCGACCACCCGCTCGTCACGTCGTTCGCGTTCGGGTCGACCGACCTCTACGCGTGGCTCGACGGCAACGAGCGCGTGCGGATGCTGCGCACCGAGAAGACGAACGACCCCGGCCTCATCGCGCAGCAGCGTCAGATGACCTCGGTCAACACGGCTCTCGAGGTCGACCTCTTCGGCCAGGCCAACGCGTCGCGCATCAACGCGCGCATCCACTCCGGCTTCGGCGGCCAGACGGACTTCATCGTCGGCGCGCTGCACTCGCCGGGTGGGCAGTCGTTCATCGCGCTGCGGTCGTGGCACCCGAAGGCCGACGTCTCGACGATCGTGCCGCTGCTCGACGAGCCGGTGACGAGCTTCCAGCAGAGCGCCATCGTCACCGAGCACGGCTGCGCGCCGCTGTGGGGTCGCAGCGAGCGCGAGCAGTGCCGCGACATCATCGAGGAGTGTGCGCACCCGCGGGTGCGCGACGACCTGTGGGAGGAGGCGGCGGCGCTCGGCCTCGCCTGAGCGCCGGTCACCGCGGCCGTATGCCGTCGGGTGGGTCGAGCGCATCGCGTCTCCGCTCGTAGGGTGGCCGCATGAGCGCCCACTCCCGACCCCTGGCCGTGGTGACCGGGGGGACGCGTGGCATCGGCCGCGCGCTCGCCGAGGACCTCGCCGGCACCCACCACGTCGTCGTCGGCGGCCGCAGCGCGGAGTCGGTCGCGTCGGTGGTCGACCGGCTGCCGTCGGCCGAGGGCTTCGTCGCCGACCTCGCCGACTGCTCCCCCGGCGGCTCGCTCGAGACGGCACTGGAGGCACTCGTGCCCCGGCTGACGCGGGTCGACCTGCTCGTGCACTCGGCGGGGGTGCTGCGCAACGGCTCCGTCGCCGACGCGCCGGTCGCGGACTGGACAGAGTCGCTGACGGTCAACGTCACCGCCGTCGCCGCCGTGACGAAGGCGCTGCTGCCGGCGCTGCGGCGGGCGCACGGCCTCGTGGTCACGGTGAACTCCGGGTCGGGACTCACGGCGTCTCCGTCCTCCGGGGCCTACTGCGCCTCGAAGTTCGCGCTCCGGGCCCTCACGGACTCGCTGCGGCAGGAGGAGCGCGAGCACGGCGTGCGGGTCACCTCGCTGCACCCCGGACGCGTCGACACCGACATGCAGCACGAGCTCGTCGCCTTCGAGGGCGCGGAGTACGACGCCTCCGCCTACCTCGACGTGCAGTCCGTCGTGCGGGCCGCCCGCCTCGCCATCGACGCCGGCGAGGACGCGAGCATCGACATGGTGTCGGTGCGCCCGCGCGGCTGGCGCCCCACCGCCCCCGCCTGACCTCACCCGTCACCGCAACACACCGAGCAGGTCGCAACACACCCGGATCCGATGCCGGTGGGTTGCGACCTGCTCGGTGTGTTGCGGAAATGGCGGGATCAGATGCGGCTTGACCCGCGCGTGGGCATGAGCGCCAGGCGGGCGAACGCCAGCGAGGCCGCGAGGTCGACCTCGCGCTGCTCGCGGTCGCCCTTGCGGGTCGACACCTCCACCACGACGTCACCCGACCAGTCGGTGTCGGCGAGGTGCTCGAGCACCTCCGCACACGGCTGGGTGCCGCGCCCGGGCACGAGGTGCTCGTCGAGGAACGACCCGCCCCCGTCGGCGAGGTGCAGGTGGCTCAGCCGGGAGCCGAGGTGCTGCGCCATCTCGAGGGCGTCGGAGCCCGCGGTCGCCGTGTGCGACAGGTCGAGCGTCACGTTGTCGTAGGGCTGGTCCACGGGGTCCCAGTGCGGCAGGTACGCCATGACCTCGCGACGCGCCGTCCGCCACGGGTACATGTTCTCGACCGCGAGCCGTATGCCGTGGTCGTGCTCGCGCAGCGCGATGCCGTCGACGAACCCGGCGGCATACTCCTTCTGCCAGCGGAACGGCGGGTGCAGCACGACCGTGCCCGCCCCCACCTCGAGCGCGAGCTCGATCGACCGGTCGACCTTGCCCCACGGGTCGGTGCCCCAGATGCGCTGCGTCAGCAGGAGCGTCGGGGCGTGCACCGACACGACCGGCAGCCCGTGCAGCTCGGACAGCGAGCGCAGGGCCCCGGCCTCCTGGGTGACCGGGTCGGTCCAGACCATGACCTCGATCGCGTCGTAGCCGAGCCGCGCGGCGGTCGCGAAGGCGGTCGCCGCGTTGTCGGGGTAGAGCGAGGCGGTCGACAGGCCGACCCGGATCGTCATGCGGCCATTCTCCGACACGGGGGCCGTGTCGCCGCACGCAGGCCCACGGCCGCCGGCGCCTCGTCGTGCGCGAGAGCGCTCACGAGACGAGGTGGTCGAGCCTTCGGAGGATGAGACCCTCGCGGAGGGCCCAGGGGCAGATGTCGAGGAGCTCGACCTGGAGCAGGTCGAGCGCGGCCTCCGCCACGAGCGCGCCGGCGTACAGCTGGCGCGCCCGCCCCTCGGAGACTCCCGGCAGCTGTGCCCGGGCGGCCGAGTCGAGCGCGGCGAGGCGCTGGACGATGCCGTGAAGGTCCTTGCGCCACAGGGTGCGTGGCACGAACGGGCCGTCGCCGCGCGGGGCTGCGCCGGCGATGCGGGCGAGCGAGCGCATCGTCTTGGAGGTGCCGACGGCACGGTCGGGGATGCCGGAGGCGAGCAACGGGCGTACGTGCTCGGCGAGGGTGGCGCGGATGTGGGCGCGGAGGTCGCGGGCGTCGAGGTCGGCGGGCGGGTCTCCGGGCAGCCGCTCGCGGGTCAGGCGTCCGGCGCCCAGCGGGAGGCTGAAGGCGACGTCGGGCTCCTCGTCGAGGCCGCCGGCGAGCTCGAGCGAGCCACCACCGATGTCGACGACGAGCAGGCGGCCGCTCGACCAGCCGAACCAGCGGCGCACCGCAAGGAAGGTCATGCGTGCCTCGTCGGTGCCGCTCAGCGCCTCGAGCTCGACGCCGGTCTCCTGCCGCACCCGCTCGATGACGGCCTCGCCGTTGGGCGACTCACGCAGGGCGGAGGTGGCGAAGGCGAACAGGTCGCTCACGCCCTGGTCCTCGGCGACGACGAGGCACTCTCGCACGAACGACACGAGGCGGTCGGCAGTGGCCTCGCTGACGCGGCCGTCGGGGTCGAGGCTCTCCGACAGGCGCAGCTCGGTCTTGTGCGAGAAGGCCGGCAGGGGCTGGGCGCCGGGGTGTGCGTCGACGACGAGGAGGTGGACCGTGTTGGACCCGATGTCGATGACGCCAAGGCGCATGGCCCGACCCTATCGCCCGGATCGGACCCTTCCCGCCGTATGCCGTATGCCGTATGCCGTCAGGCGGAGCGGCGGCTGAGCGTGAGCGAGCCGAGGGCGAGGGCCCCCGCGATGAAGGCCGCGATGATGCCGAGGTCGGTGAGCACGGAGGTGACCGGGTCG
>JABFXB010000320.1 GCA_013361975.1 Dermatophilaceae bacterium | reverse complement strand
CGGCGGCGGCCTGTCGCGCATCGCGGCCGCCGCGGCGGGCACGAGCGACATCTTCCGCATCAGCCTGCTCTGGCCGATCGTCGAGCGGCTCGAGGAGCTGTCGGGCAGGAGCTACGACGACGAGACCATGGCGATGCGCGTCATCGCCGACCACCTCTGCGGGGCCACCTTCCTCGCCGTCGACGGGGTGCGGCCGGCCAACAAGGCGCACGGCTACGTCCTCCGGCGGCTCGTGCGCCGCGCCGTGCGCTTCGCCCTCGACCTCGGTCTCGAGGACGACCTCGCCGTGCTGCTCGTGCCGACCGTGGCAGCGGTCTACGAGCGGGCCCACCCCGAGGTCACCGAGCACGTCGAGGACGTCGTCGCCGTCCTGTCGCGCGAGGAGCGCGCCTTCCGCCGCACGCTGCGTCGCGGCATCAGCCACCTCGCGGAGTACCGGGAGACGGGCGTCACCGGGGCCGAGCTGTTCGTGCTCCACGACACGTACGGTTTCCCCGTCGAGCTCTCGACCGAAGAGGCCCGCCGCAGCGGCATCGCCGTCAGCGACACCTGGCGGGCCGAGTTCGACGCACACATGGAGGCACAGCGCGCCCGCTCGCAGCAGGCCCGGCCCCGGCCGCCGGGTCCGGCCGACGAACGCCCCCACTAGCATCGAGGTCGTGACCGCCACGAACACGACCGACGTCGCCGCTGCCCGTGCCCGCCTGCTCGAGATCATCAAGGACAAGGCGATCGTCCACGGACGCGTCACCCTCAGCTCCGGCAAGGAGGCCGACTACTACGTCGACCTGCGCCGCATCTCGCTCGACGCCGAGGCCGCGCCCCTGGTCGGGGTCGTCATGCGCGACCTGACGAAGGACCTCACGTATGCCGCCGTCGGTGGCCTGACGCTCGGAGCCGACCCCGTGGCGACCTCGATGCTGCACGCGGCCGCGGCCGCGGGCGAGCGTCTCGACGCGTTCGTCGTGCGCAAGGCGGGCAAGGCGCACGGCCTCCAGCAGCGCATCGAAGGCCCGTCCATCAAGGGCCGCCAGGTTCTCGTCGTCGAGGACACGACGACCACCGGCGCCTCGCCGCTCGCTGCGGTCGAGGCCGCGCGTGAGGACGGCGCAGAGGTCGTCGCCGTGGCCACGATCGCCGACCGCGCCACCGGTGCCGGCGAGAAGATCACCGCCGAGGCCGGCGTGGAGTACCGCTACGCGTTCTCGCTCGAGGAGCTCGGCCTGGCGTAGCCGGTTCTCAGGGCCGCGAGGCTCGACGGGGGAGTGAGCACCGACGCCGTGCCGGCGCCGGGCCGCCGGAGGGTGACGGCGGCATACGAGTTGTCGGGCTGCCACACCCGCAGCGTGCCGCCCACGACCTGCGCGGGGCCGGCCCCGACGACGACGAACGCGCCGTCCGGAAGGTCATCCCACGCGTACGCGTGCAGCCGGCGCGTGCGGCGGGTGGGGTCCCAGCGCTCGTCGTGGAGCAGCCGGTCGAGGTCGGGCGCCGTCAGGTGCGCGCCGCCGTGCGCGGCGACGACGAGGTCGCTGAAGCGGGTGAAGTCGGCACGCCGGCACTCGGCGCACGGGCGGTGCCCCGCGGCGAGGGCGAGCGGCTCGTCGAGGAAGAAGAGCGGCGTGTAGCGGTGCGGGTGCCACTGGGCCACGCGACGACCCCGGAAGTCGAGCAGGCACGTGATCCACGCCCGGCCGACGTGGTGCCGCCGCACGTCGCGGCTGCCCTCGCCGTCGTGCAGCCGGCCACGGTTGCCCATGAGGGTGCCGCGACCCGGGGCCGCGACCACCTCGCCGAGCGGCGTGACGCGGTTGCGGGCCGGGCCCGCCCGGGCAGTGCCGTCGCCGGTCACTCGAGCACCTCGAGCACGACGTCGGCCGGGTCGCCCTCGTCCAGGCCTTCGGCGCGGCGCACCGACTTCTTGACGGGCAGGACGTAGGCGCCGCGGGTCGAGTCGGGGAAGACCGACGTGGTCCACGTCGTGCCCCCGACCGTCGCGCGCACCCGCACCGAACCGAAGCCGCGCGGCGGCCTGGGCACCTCGCGGATGCGGGCGGACGCGTCGTCGCCGACCGTCACGAAGAACCAGCCCGTCTGCGCCTCCCAGCGCCACAGGTCGGCCGTGAACCGCAGCGTCGTCATGCGACCACGCTACGGCGGCCCGCCGACAGGCGGCGCTCGGTCCGTTGGTCTGCGCTGCGTCTCCTCGTGCCTGCCGCACCGCGAACGGAGTGACCGGTTCGCTCACCAGGCGACCGAGCGCGTCCACACCCGGCCGGCCCGGCCACGCTGCGGGCGAACGGCCCCGGACTAGGATCGGGACAGCGACTCACTGACCGCCTCTCACGGGAGAACCCATGATCATCGTCTGGATCCTGCTCGGCCTCGTCGTGCTGCTCGCCGTCGTGGGCGTCGTCATGTACAACGGCCTCATCGGCCTGCGCAACAAGGTCGAGGAGGGCTGGCGGCAGATCGACGTCGAGCTGAAGCGCCGCCACGACCTCATCCCCAACCTCGTCGAGACCGTCAAGGGTTACGCCGCCCACGAGCGCGGCACCCTCGAGGAGGTCATGCAGGCCCGGTCCGCCGCGATGTCCGGCGCATCGACCCCCGCCGCCGCAGCCCAGGCCGAGGGCCAGCTGAGCCAGGCGCTCGGTCGCCTCATGGCGGTCGCCGAGGCCTACCCCGACCTCAAGGCCAACCAGAACTTCCTCGCCCTGCAGTCCGAGCTGACGAGCACCGAGGACCGCATCGCGAGCTCGCGCCGCTACTACAACGCGCTCGTGCGCCAGCTCAACACGAAGGTCGAGTCGGTGCCGTCGAACATCGTCGCCAACCTGGCCGGGGTGAAGCGCGCCGAGTACTTCGAGGCGCCGGCCACCGAGGCCGTCGTGCCGAGCATCTCCTTCGGAGACAACGCTCCCGGCAGCAGCGCGCCGTCGGTGTCGCCCTCGACCCAGCCCGGCGCGGTCGGCGGCCCGTCGACGGCCCCGGGCGCCGCTCCGGGCGCGCTGCCGCAGGCTCAGGCACCGGGCGCGGCCCAGCCTGACCCCACCTCCGACGCGAGCGTCCCGCACCCGCCGACCACGCCGAACGCGTGACCCCGACGACGTGGCGTCCCCTCGACGGTCGCCACGTCGTCGTCAGCCCTTGACGTACGAGAGCTTCTCGCAGACCTTCCCGTCACGCAGGCGCACGGCGTCGATGCCGCGTACGTGCCCGGGGTCGTCGCCACCCCAGTCGAAGCGCCAGCGCAGCACCGCCCGGTTTCCCGTGACGAACGACTCCTCGGCGGTGAACCGAGGGTCCGGTGTGGTGTCGAAGAGCTGCTGCCAGACGGCGCGCACCGCGGCTGCTCCCTCGTGCCGCTGCCCGTCGGGGGCCGGCCCCGTCGCCTCGAACACGCAGTCATCGGTCATGCAGGCCATGATCGCGTCGACGTCTCCGCGTCCGAAGGCGGCGGTGAACCGGGCGAAGCCGGCGTGGTTGGGCCCCCAGGTGGCGTCCCGACCGAACCGCGCGAGCAGGTCGGCCTGCGGGTCGCCGGTCAGCTCGGCGCGGGCGGCGATCGCCCCGCCGGAGCGGTAGGCCTCCTCGGTGGCGTCGAACCAGTCGGCCACGGACCCCACGAGCTCAGGGTCGAGCGTGCGCTCGAGGCCGGTCGCGACGGCGAGGTCCCAGCCGTGCACGAGGTGGTCGGCGAGCAGCTGGCGCACGTACTCGTCCATCGACTCCTCGCCGTAGGACAGCTGGACCATGCCGTGGGTGTGGAGCGTCTCGTCGACGATGCCCTGGGCCTCGGTGGCGGCCGAGGCCGCCGTCGCCCGGGGGTCGTCGCCGAGCAGGTCGCCGTCGAGCCGGCTGCCGACGTCGGCGATGGTGTGGCCCCGCATCAGGGGCGAGGTCCACAGGTCCTCGCCGACGACGTGGTTGACGAGGTCGCGCACGCTCCACTCGGTGCAGGGGGTCGGCAGGTCCCACTGGTCGTCGGAGACGGCCGACGCCTGCCGCGCCCACCACTGCACGCTGCGGTGGTACAGGCCGCCGAGGTCGGTCGTGGGAGTCTGCGAGCCCAGGGTCTCCGTGTCCATGACGCCTCCGTCCGCCCAGCACCGCCGGCCGGCCCTCGACCAGCGGCGTCCATCCAGTGTCCCGCGGTCGCGGGAGGGCGTCCGGGCTTCGCCGGAATCGCTGCGGCGGCCAGAGTTTGCGGTCAGGACCTGCGGTCCGACTCCGTGGTGCGGTCGGCGAGGTCGCTCGCGGCGTCGCCCATCTCGGCCGCCATCGCCTTCGCCTGCCGGCGGTGCTTGACGAACTCGTAGACCATCGGCAGCACCGATACGGCCACGATGAGCAGGATGGCGATCTCGAGCTTGTCGGACAGCCACGGGAAGGCCTGGCCGAGGAAGTAGCCGAGCACGGTGAGGCCGGCGCCCCACAGGACGGCGCCCACGGCGCTCCACGTGAAGAACCGGCGGCGCTCCATGCGGCTCACGCCGGCGACCACGGTGATGAAGGTGCGCACGATGGGCACGAAGCGGCCGATGACGAGGGCCTTGTTGCCGTGCCTGTCGAAGAAGTCGGTGGTCTGGTCGAAGTACTTCTTCTTGAGGATCCGCCCGTCGCGCTCGTAGAGCGGCGTGCCGATGGCGCGCCCGATCTCGTAGCCGACGACGTTGCCGAGGAACGCGGCCGCACACAGCGCCAGGATCGCGACGCCGAGGTTGATGTGCACCTGCCCGGTGGCGATGAACAGGCCCACCGCGAAGAGCAGCGAGTCGCCAGGGAGGATCGGGAAGAGCAGCCCGCACTCGATGAAGACGATGGCGATGGCGATCCAGAAGAAGGCGCCGCCGTACTGCTGGAGCAGGTAGGCGGGGTCCATCCACTTGGGGCCGAGGGCCGCGACGGTGGCCGGCAGGGCGGCGAGTGCGTGCATGGGTCACAGGGTATGCCGTCCACCCGGCTCCCCCTGAATCGTCGCCCGTGCGCGGCCCGTGGGTCTCGACCGGGTCTCGAAGACGTATCGATGAGGTGTCCTGCCTTCCGTCCGCGTCGGGCGCAGGCTGACGATGGCCGAGGGAGCGCAGGAGGAGGGCCGCACCGGCCCGGTTGCGACGACGGGGTCGCGGCGCGGGTGGCGCCGTCCTCCTCCTGACCCGGCCCTTCGTAGACTCGGCGCGTCCCCCCGTCCCGCCTCCGGAGGAGCCGTCATGCACGAGAGCGGTGTCGGTCCCTGGGCTGGGCCGTGGCCGGAGGGCGGCCACTGGGATCCCGAGCTGCTCGAGCACGGCGACCGGCGCAACGTCGTCGACGCCTACCGGTACTGGCGCCACGACGCGATCGTCGCCGACCTCGACACGAAGCGTCACGACTTCCACGTGGCCGTCGAGAACTGGGGCCACGACTTCAACATCGGGTCGGTCATCCGCACCGC
>JABFXB010000336.1 GCA_013361975.1 Dermatophilaceae bacterium | reverse complement strand
GGGGCCGGAAGGAGCAACATGTCGGTGCTCACGCTTGCGGCACCGGTCGCGGGGCTGGTGCTGCTGGTCAGCCTGCAGAAGGTGGAGGAGCGGCTCCTCGGCCGGGACGCCGACGGCACCCGCGCCGGAGCCCCGCTCACGGTCGAGCGCGCAGGGCGGCGGGGCCGAGCATCTCTCGAGAACCGGCGTCCCGCAGCGAGGTGGGGGAGAGGAAGGGACGCAGCAGCGGGTCGTGGTCGATGTCCGGCGACCGCCGTGCGACCCCCGCGAGGATGTCGGCAACCTGCACCCGCGGGTCGTCCCGCGAGTCGACGGTGACCAGTCCGGCCAGCGGCGAGACCTGCGCGGCCCCTGAGCCGTCGTGCTCGGCCGCAGGGTGGAAGCGGCCGGATCGCGCCACCCAGTCGGGGTCCAGCGCGAGGGCTGCCCGGAGGCGCCGCAGACGGGTGGCCGTGAGGGCGCTCTGCTCGTCGTGCACGACGAGGACCTGCCGACGGCCGCCGCTCCAGTAGAGCACCGTCTCGGCAAGCGCCGGCAGCATCGGCTCCAGCGGCGGGGGAACGGCGGGGTCGTCGTGGGCCAGACGTGCCAGGACGGCCCGGGTGCGGGTGCGGGTCAGACCGGCGAGCACCGTCCCAGCGTCGACACCCGCGTCGGCGTCGAGGCCGTCGGCGAGCGCGTCCCTCGCGTGGAAGAACGCGTCGAGGACGCGGCGCACCGGTTGCTGCCGCTTCTTGGTGCGGACCAGCTCGACGAAGCTCGACAGGAAGGCGTCCCAGTCCCTCCCGCGCGTCCGTCCCGCCCGGTAGAGGGCCAAGGCGGCGGGGCGCAGCTCTGAGCTGAGGCTGGTCCCGGCGGCGTACGACGGTTCGGACAGGAGCAGGTCGACGACGCGCGTCACGAGGAAGAGCTCCTTGTCGACCACCTGCACGTGCGCCCGGTCGGTGAGTGCGGCCAGCAACGGCTCGAGCGACTCACGCGCGCGCGGCCCTCGGAGCAGCTGGCCTGACTTGAATTCGCCCAGGAGCCAAGGGAATCCGGCCCTGACCTCCTCGACGAGGTGTGCCGCCTCGTCGCGGCCGAGGTCGACGCTGGCGTGCGTGATCACCGGAGTGGCGGTGTCGAGCAGGTTGGTGCCGGAGAACCCGGACTCGTCGCAGGCGATCTCGACGACCGGCAGGATGCGGCCGTCGGAGGTCTCGAGCGGCGGCAGGCCGCCCTGGAGGGGTGGCCGCGGATGGAGGTCCACGCGCCCATGCTCACGTGCCGGAGCCCCGCGCACCAAGGACTTTTCCTCGGGCGAGCGCCCGACGGCATACGCGACGCGGGCGCGTCAGCGACTCAGAGCACCTGCGAGAGGAAGCGCTGGAGGCGCTCGGTCCGGGGCGCCTCGAAGACGGCACCGGGCTCGCCGGCCTCGACGACACGGCCGTGGTCCATGAACAGGACCTGCTGGGCGACCGACCGCGCGAAGCCCATCTCGTGGGTCACGACGAGCATCGTCATGCCCTCGGAGGCGAGGTCGGCCATGGTCGCCAGCACGCCCTTGACGAGCTCGGGGTCGAGAGCCGACGTGGCCTCGTCGAAGAGCATCACCTCGGGCTCCATGGCGAGGGCCCGGGCGATCGCGACGCGCTGCTGCTGCCCTCCGGAGAGGTTGCCCGGCCTGACGTCGGCCTTGTGAGCCAGGCCGACACGGTCGAGGTGCACCAGGGCCCGCTCGGACGCCTCGTCCTTCGACAGGCCCTTGAGACGGGTCAGCCCCAGGGTGATGTTGGCCCGGACCGTCTTGTGCGGGAAGAGGTTGAAGTGCTGGAAGACCATGCCGACCCGCTGACGCAGCACGTCGGGGTCGTCCCCCAGGACGCTCCGGCCATCGAGCAGCACGTCGCCGCTGTCCGGCTCGAGCAGCCGGTTGACGACGCGCAGGAGCGTGGACTTGCCCGAGCCCGAGGGGCCGATGACGCACGCCGTCGACGCCGCTGGCACATCGAGGTCGACGCCGCGCAGGACGTGGTTCGAGCCGAACGAGAGGTGGACGTCGCGCGTCGCGACACCGACACCGCTCGTGGGCGAGCCGGTGCGTCGAGCACGGGTCTGCTGGGTCATCGGGGCTCCTGGCTGATGGCGAGCTGGGTGCTGGGCGCGGGATCGGTTGCGGCGCCGGGTTCCTCGGCTGCGGCGCCGTCGGCCCGGCGTCCCTCGCGCAGCCGCCGGTCGATGGCGTTCACGACGTGGGTCAGGGGCACGGTGATGAGCAGGTAGAAGAGGCCGGCGAGCACGAGGGCCGACTGGTTGCCCGTGTTGGCCGCGGCGTCCTGGCCGATGCGGAAGAGGTCGCGCTGGCTCGCGAGCAGCCCGAGGAAGTAGACGAGCGACGACTCCTTGATCAGGGCGATGAACTGGTTGACGAGCGCGGGCAGGACCCGCCGCACGCCCTGCGGGATGACGACGAGGCGCATGCCCGACGGGCGGCTGAAGCCGAGCGCCCGCGCCGCCTCGAGCTGCCCGGTGTCGACGCTCTGGATGCCCGAACGGAAGATCTCGCCGATGTACGCGCTGGCGATGAGCGACAGGGCCAGGATGCCGAGCGGATAGGGGTTGGGCCCCCAGATCCCGAGGCCGAGTGGTGCGAGCCCCACGCCGATGAGCAGGATCGTCACGGCAGCGGGCAGGCCGCGGAACACGTCGGTCCAGAGCCGGGCCGGCCAGCGCAGCCACCGGCGTTGCGAGAGCCCGCACACGGCGAGGACCATGCCGAGCACCGTGCCGATGAGGGCCGAGAAGAGGGCCAGGATGAGCGTGTTGGGCAGCCCGACGCGGAGCATGTCCGGCAGCGCCGCTCGCATGGCGTCGAGGTCGAAGAAGGTGTCCCACACGGTGTTCAGGGCGTCCATCCGGCCCTCCTCTCGGTGTGTCTGGTGCGGTCGGGGTGCTACTAGGCGCCGGCTCCGCTGCCCGGCTTGAAGTCGGCCGGGATCTCGCGACCCGGGTAGTACTGCTTCTGCAGCTTCGCCCAGGTGCCGTCGGCGACGACCTCGTCGATCGCCTTGTCGAGGGCGGCGCGCAGCTTGTCGTTGCCCGGCGCCACGGCATACGCCATGCCACCCGGGTCGAGCTGCTTGGCGACCGAGAGGACCTTGCCGCCCGAGTCGGCGGCGGTCTTCTCGCCGATCTCGGCGGGGGTGATCCAGGCGTCGGCGGTTCCGGACTTCAGCTGGTTGAGGGCTGCGTTGTAGTCGGGGACACGCACCGGGTTGAGGTTCGAACGCGTGGCGTAGTCGTCCTGGACGGTGCCCTGGACGACGGCGACGCGCTTGCCGGCGAGCTGGTCGAACGACGAGATGTTCGAGCCCTTCGGCACGTCGAGGCCGAGGAAGCCGAAGTCGTACTTGTTCGTGAAGTCGACGGTCTTCTTGCGGGCCTCGGTGATGCTGATCGACGAGGAGCCCACATCGAACTTGCGGGTCTTGACCTGGGCGAGCAGCGAGCTGAACTCGGTCCCGACGAACTCCACCTTGAGGCCGAGCTTGCCCGCGACGGCGGTCAGCAGGTCGTTGTCGAAGCCGGTGAACTTGCCGTCCTTGAGGAAGACGTTCGGAGGTGCGTCGGTCAGCGTCCCGGCGCGCAGCACGCCCGCCTGCTGGAGGCCGTAGGGGTTGTCGGCGGACCCGGCGCCCGCCGACGAACCGCTGCCGCACGCGGCGAGGGTCAGGGCGGCGACGGCCACGACGGAGGCGGTCACGGTGCGGCGGGACAGATTCATGCGGGTTCCTTCTGGGTCGGTGCGAGGCAGGGCAGTGCAAGGCAGGGCAGTGCAACGCAGGGCAGCGACGGGCGAGGCCGGCGCAGGGCACGGCTCGGCCCCGTCCGCCGGCAGCGATGTCGACGGGACAGTGGTGGCGCGGTCGGGTCGCGGCCACGGTCGACCTGCCAGCCCGGCGGGGTGGCGGACGAGAGCGGCAACGGGCGCGGGGCTGAGGCTCCGGCGTGCTTCCCTTCGCGAAGCAAAGGTTATAGGACGCCAAACGTGAAGTGATAATCGGTCCACGCTGCGCATCCTCGGCATCAAGAAAGCCGCAAGGTCGTCTCCGTACCGTCTGTTATCTCGACGGCCGCTTCGAGGGGGAGCCAGTGGGGAACCTGACGTACGCGCGCTGGGTGCGCGCCGCGGTGCTCTCGCTGCTCGTCGTGGCCAGCACGCTTGCCGCCCACAGCGCCGGCGGGGGAGCGCTGCCCGACCCGTCGATGCTGGTCCCGGTGAGCGCGCTCGTGACTCTAGGGTCGGCAGCCCTGCTCCCGCACCCGCTGTCCTGGTGGTGGACGGCGGCGCTGCTGCTGGCAGGACAGACGGCTCTCCACGGGGCGCTCCAGCTGCTTGCGGCGCCGGTCGCGACGGCGGGCATGCCGGGACACGCAGCCGGAGCCGGTGCGCCTCACCCAGGAGGCGAGCCCGGCGTGACGGCGCTCAGGGCGGTGACCGAATGGAGTGCCGACGCCCGCATGGTGGGGGCCCACCTCGCGGCCGCCGTGCTGGTCGGCGCCTGGCTGGCGGCCGGCGAGCGCGCCGTGTGGTCGGTGCTGGCGCTGGCCTCGGTCACGACGAAGAACGCCTGGCTGCGCCTGGTGCGCGTCCTGCGGGCCTCGGTCGTCCCGACCCTCGTGCCGGCACGCAGGTCCGCTCCGTGGGGGCTGGAGCCCGCACCCTCGAGGGTCGACTGGCCGGTCTCCGGCGTCACGCGCCGCGGTCCACCGACGAATGGCTGCGCCCGCTTCCGGTAGACGAGCCGCGCTCGGCGCGTCGATCGGGACCGTGGCGCATCGCCATCCACCCGTGAACCCCGTCGGACCCATCACCGGAATCGAGCCTTGTCATGTTCCAGAGATCACGAATCGCATTGCGTCGTAACGTCACCCGCATCGGAGCCGGCCTGGGTGTCGGCCTCGTAGCAACCCTCGCGCTGCCCGGCATCGCCTCAGCCCACGTCAGCATCGAGCCCGGCACCGTGGAGGGCGGCGAGGGCGCCGTCATCGCCGTCCGGGTGCCCAACGAGCGGGACGACGCGAGCACCACCCGGCTGAGGCTGGTGCTCCCCGTCGAGACCCCGATCGGGTCGGTGCGCACCACCGAGATGCCCGGCTGGAGGTCGACCACCGCCACCCGCAAGCTTCCCCAGCCCATCGACGTCTTCGGTCGCAAGGTCGACACGGTCGTCTCGCAGGTCACCTGGACGGCCACCGACGGCGTCGGCATCCGCCCGGGCCAGTACGAGGACTTCGACCTCAGCCTCGGCCCCCTGCCCGAGTCCGGCGAGCTCGTCTTCACGGCGGTGCAGACGTACTCCGGCGGCGAGACCGTCAGCTGGAACGAGGTCAGCGCCGACAAGACCACCGAGCCCGAGCACCCGGCCCCCGTCCTGCAGCTCACCCCGGAAAGCGGT
>JABFXB010000538.1 GCA_013361975.1 Dermatophilaceae bacterium | reverse complement strand
CATGGGAAGGAAAGGATGGACCTTGCTGTCCAACCACGGACACGTGTTGGTGTGCCTCGCCGACGATCCGGACATGCGGCTCAAGGACATGGCCGCCAGCATCGGGATCACCGAGCGCGCGGTGCAGCAGATCATCGCCGACCTCGAGGACGCCCAGATGATCACGCGCCACAAGGAGGGGCGACGCAACCGCTACGTGGTGAGTCGTGACGTCCAGTTCCGGCATCCGCTCGTGGCCGGCCTGCGGGTGGGCGAGTTCGTCGACCTGGCGCGCAGCCGCCCGCGCCTGCGGCAGCTCCCGCAGCCCTGGGCGCACCGGTCGGGCGACGCCGACGGCCTCGAGCGCGACGCGCTCTGAGAGCCCTCAGCGCAGCCCGGCAGCGATGCTGTCGAAGGCCTGGTCGATGTTGCGCTCCAGACGGCCGGAGCCGCCGTTCTGCTGGTGCTCGATGCAGGCACGCACGGCCGCGATGGCGACGGCGACCGTGAGGCGCGGCCCGAGCGACTCCCCCGGCCGCATGCCTAGCCGGCGCTCCAGCGCGCCGGTCAGGGCGTTCTCGATGCGGATGTTGTTGCCGACGAGGGCGGGCGCCAGGGCAGGTTCGCCGAGCAGGATGCGCCGGCGCTTGGCCCGCAGCTCGCGGTCGACAGAAGCGGGCGCGAGCATGCCGGCGAGGATGCGACGAAGGGAGTCGAGCGGCGACTCGCCGTCGACGGCCTCCTCGAGCGCGGCGGCATACGACTCGAGCTCCTCGGCCGTGGTGCCGATGACGGCAGCCTCCTTCGAGGGGAAGTAGTTGAAGAAGGTGCGGGCGCTCACGCCGGCTCGTGCCGCGATCTCCTCGGTGGTGACGGAAGCGAAGCCCTTCTCCTCGACGAGGTCGAGCGCGGCGAGGTTGATCGCGCGGCGGGTCTCGCGCTTCTTGCGCTCGCGCAGGCCGCAGGCGTCGTCGGTGACCGAGGTCGTGCTCATGTCCTGATCGTCGCACGACTCATGCAGGGACTGCAATTTTGCAGTCACTGCAGAATCGGCGTACCGTGGTCCGCATGCCCCAGACGACCCGAGGAGTGGACACGAGCTCCGTACCCAGCACGACCGGCACCACGCCGACCGACACCGCGCCGACCGGCCTCGACCGCTCGACCCGCAACATCTTCATCGCGCTCATGCTCGGCATGCTCGTCGCGTCGATCAGCCAGACGATCGTCGGCCCCGCGATGCCGCGCATCGTCGCCGAGCTCGGCGGCATCGACCACTACTCGTGGCTCGCCACCGCCGCGATGCTCGTCAGCGCCATCACCGTGCCGATCGTCGGCAAGATGAGCGACCTCTACGGTCGGCGCGGCTTCTACCTCGGCGGCCTCGTCGTCTTCATGGCCGGCTCGATCCTCTCCGGCTTCGCCCAGAACTTCTGGTGGCTCATCGCCGCCCGCGCCATCCAGGGCGCCGGCATGGGCACGCTGATGCCGCTGTCGCAGACGATCATCGGCGACATCATCCCGCCCCGTCAGCGCGGCAAGTACCAGGGCCTCATGGGCGGCGTCTTCGGTCTCGCCTCGATCCTCGGCCCGCTCGTCGGCGGCTTCGTCACCGACCACTGGGGCTGGCGCTGGCTGTTCTTCATCACGCTCCCCATCGGCGTCTTCGCCTTCTTCGGCATCAGCCGCTTCCTGCACCTCGAGCACACGCCGCGTGAGTCCGTCGTCGACAAGGCCGGCATCACCGTCCTGTCGCTGACGCTCATCCTGCTGCTCGTGCCGACCTCGCTCGGTGGCACGACCCTCGACTGGGGCTCCCCCGCGATCATCGGCATGTATGCCGCCGGCGTCGTCGCGCTCGCCGCCTTCATCGCCATCGAGCGCAGGGCCGTCGAGCCGGTGATCCCGCTGCGCCTCTTCCGCAGCTCGCTCTTCACGCTGAGCAACATCGCCGCGTTCATGGTCTCGGTCATGATGTTCGGCGCGATGATCTACCTGCCCGTCTACGCGCAGGGCGTGCTCGGCGTCTCGGCCACCAACTCGGGCCTCATCCTCATGCCCATGTCGGTCGCCATGATCGGGCTGTCGATCCTCTCGGGCCTCGTCATCACCAAGACGGGCAAGTACAAGCTGCAGACGATCGCGGGCATCCTCATCATGGGCGTCGGCTTCTGGCTGCTCACCCAGCTGCACTACGGCTCGAGCCAGACCGAGCTGACGCTGTCGATGGTCGTCTTCGGCATCGGGCTCGGCATGGCGCTGCAGGTCTTCACGCTCATCATCCAGAACTCTGCCCAGCGCAAGGACCTCGGTGTCGCCACCGCCTCGACGCAGTTCTTCCGCAACGTCGGCTCGACGGTCGGCACGGCGGTCTTCGGCACGATCATGACGAGCGGTCTCGCGGGCAACATCGCCTCGCACCTGCCCACCTCGGTGGTCAAGCAGATGCAGGCGTCCGGCCAGGAGGTCAGCGCCGGCTCGGTGCTCGACCCGTCTGCCCTCGCGAAGCTGCCGCCCCAGATCGCCTCAGGCGTCCAGCAGGGCCTGGCCGACTCGCTGCACACGGTCTTCGTCTGGGGCCTCGTGCCGTTCGCGCTCGCGCTCGTCACCTCGCTCTTCATCAAGGAGCTTCCGCTGCGCGACACCGTGCACACGCCCGACGAGGCCGGCATCGAGATGCTCGACACCCTGTCGCAGTCGGCGCCCGACGACGAGCTCAAGGTGCCGCTCGGCCGCGAGGCGGGCAACACGCGTACGCACGAGCGGCTGCTCGGCCTGCGCCTCGGCCTGCTCGCCGACTCCGCTCTGCGCGGCGACCGGCCGCTGCTGACGCGGGCCGTGGCCCGCCTCGGCGACGGCGACCTCGACGCAGGCGCGGCGCTGCTGCACCGCACGGCCCGGATGCTGACCACCGAGGACCTCGCCCTCGCGGCCGAGACCGAGCGGTTCGCCGTCGAGGTCGGGGCCCGCGCCAAGGCGCTGGGCGGCGTGCTCGACGACGCACTCAAGCGCGAGCTGGCGACGGCGGTGGCCGAGCGCGACGCCCGCACGGTCATGACGACGGTCGAGCCGACGGTCGCCGAGCGGCACGAGGCCGTCGACATCCGGATGCTGTCGGCCGTCGGTGACGACCTCGGCGCGGCCTACCTCGTCGACCGGCAGAACGCCCGGGTCGCCGAGCAGGAAGCAGCCTCCACCCGCTGACCCCCACCCCCACCCCCATCCTTCTACCGTCGAGAGGCCACTATTGGCCCCCCGATCCCCGTCGAGTGGCCAGTATTGGCCCCTCCTCACCCGTCGAAAGGCCAGATCTCGCCCCCGAGAGCTGGCCTTTCGACTGCCGTCAGTGGGCCACACGTGGCCTCTCGACGGTTGGGGCGGCCGGGCCGCATACGGTGTCGGGATGAGTGTCGGGATGAATGTCGGGACGAAGAAGGTCGCCCTCGTCACCGGCGCGTCCGCCGGCATCGGCGAGTCCATCGCCGTCCATCTCGTCGAGGCGGGGTGGGCCGTGTATGCCGTCGCGCGGCGCGTCGACCGCATGGCCGGGCTGGCGGCGCGCGGCGTCACGACCTTCGCCATGGACGTCACGAGCGACGAGGCGATGGTCGCCGGCGTCCGTCGCGTCCTCGACGAGCAGGGGCGCATCGACGCGTTGGTCAACAACGCGGGCTACGGGTCCTACGGCCCGGTCGAGACGGTGCCGGTCGACGAGGCGCGACGGCAGTTCGAGGTCAACGTCTTCGGATTGGCGCGCCTCACACAGCTCGTCATCCCGACGATGAGGCGCCAGCAGTCCGGCACGGTGGTCAACATCTCGAGCATCGGCGGCAAGATCTACGAGCCGCTCGGCGCCTGGTACCACGCGACGAAGTTCGCGGTGGAGGGCTGGAGCGACAGCCTCCGGCTCGAGCTCGCACCGCTCGGGATCGACGTCGTGCTGGTCGAACCGGGGCCGATCGTATCGGAGTGGGACGCCATCGCGGCCGAGGGCATGCTCGCCTGGTCACGCGGGACGGTCTACGAGGAGACCGCAAACCGGATGGCGGCGATGTTCCGGCGCACGTACGCCTCGTCGCAGGTCTCCGGTCCCGAGGCTGTCGCCGAGAAGGTACTCGTCGCGCTCGAGGCGGCGAACCCGGCCGCGCGTTATCCGGCTGGTCGGGGCGCGCGGGCCATCCTCACGGCGCGGCGCCTGCTTCCCGACCGGTTGATGGACGCCGTCATGCGCCGCGTCACCCGCACCTGACCCGTCGAGGGGCCACGTGTGGCCGCCTCCCCCATGTCGAAAGGCCAGCCCTCGCAGCGAGAACTGGCCTTTCGACTGCCGTCAGGGGGCCACACGTGGCCTCTCGACGGTTGAGTGGAAGGGGGGTTCGGGCTGGGGGTTGGCCGCTCAACCCCAGACGAGGGCCTGGGCCGGGTCGGCCATGATGGCGGCGAGGTCGCTGAGGAACTTCGACCCGAGCTCGCCGTCGATGAGCCGGTGGTCGAAGCTGACCGCCAGCTGCGTGACGTGGCGGATGGCGATCTCGTCGTTGCCGTCGGCGTCGGTGACGACCCACGGCTGCTTGCGGATCGTGCCGAAGCAGACGATCGCCGACTCGCCGGGGTTGATGATCGGGGTGCCGCTGTCGACGCCGAAGACGCCGACGTTGGTGATCGTCATCGTGCCGCCCGACATCTCGGCAGGCTGGGTGCGACCCTCGCGGGCCGTCGCCGTGAGCGCGCCGATGGCCTGCGCCAGCTCGAGCATCGACATGCCGTGGGCGTCCTTGATGTTCGGGACGATCAGGCCGCGCGGGGTCGCCGCGGCGATGCCGAGGTTGACGTAGTTCTTCTGGACGATCTCCTGGGCGGCCTCGTCCCACGTCGCGTTCATGCCCGGGTTGCGCTTGATTGCGAGCACGAGCGCCTTCGCGAGCACGAGCAGCGGGGTGACCTTGACGTCCTTGAACTCGCGGCTGCCCTTGAGGCGGTCGACGAGCTCCATCGTCTTGGTGACGTCGACGGTGACCCACTCGGTGACGTGCGGCGCCGTGAACGCTGAGCCGACCATCGCCTGCGCGGTCATCTTGCGCACGCCCTTGATCGGGATGCGCTCCTCGCGCGGTCCCGAGCCGAAGGGGGCGTATGCCGTCGCACCGGCTGCCGCTGATCCGTTGAGTCCCGCAACGGCCGGGGCCGAGTCGGCCTGTGCCGTAGTGGAGCCCGCGCTGGAAGCGAACGCCTGGACGTCGTCGCGCGTGATGATGCCGTCGGTGCCGGACCCCTGCACGGACCAGAGGTCGACACCGAGGTCCTTGGCGAGCTTGCGCACGGGGGGCTTCGCCTTCGGGCGACCCTCGCGGGAGAGCGGCTCGGCCACGGGCGGAGCCGGGGACTCGGTGCGGGGTGCGGGCGCGACCGGCTCGGCGACCGGCTCGGCCGCAGCGACCTGCTCGGTCTCGGTCGGCGCGGACGTGGTCGGCGC
>JABFXB010000499.1 GCA_013361975.1 Dermatophilaceae bacterium | reverse complement strand
GGGCCGGCTTTCGACGAGGAGACATCACCATGCCCAACCTGGGTGCCCCCGAACTCATCATCATCGCGGTCGTGCTCATCGCCCTGTTCGGCTGGAAGAAGCTCCCCGACATGGCCCGCAGCCTCGGCCGCTCCGCGCGCGTCTTCAAGTCCGAGGTCGACGAGCTGAAGAAGGACGGCAAGCCCGCCCCCAGCGACGCCTCCCAGAGCACCGTGCAGGGGCAGGCCTACGACGCCGACGCCGAGCGCCGGGCCTCCGAGCGCCGCGAGGCCGAGGCCCGTCTGGCGGACGCCGAGCGCCGCGCCGCCGAGGCTCGTGCCGAGGCCGACCGCCTGCGCGCGGCCGGGCCGTCCAGCAGCTCGAGCAACGCGGGCCGCAGCGAGAGCGACATCCGTCGCGACACGACGCTCTGACCTTCGGCCCGACCAGCCCCGCCGCCTTGCTCGCTCTCGTGCACGGACTCATCTGAATGCCCTCCCTCCGCAAGCAGCGTGATCCCGAGGGGCGCATGTCGCTCGCCGACCACCTCCGGGAGCTGCGCAACCGCATCACGATCAGCGCGATCGCCATCCTCATCGGGGCCGTCGTCGGCTGGATCTACTACAACCAGATCATCGCGAAGCTGACGAAGCCGCTCACCGACCTCGACCGCGAACGCGACGGCGTCGTCAACATCAACTTCGCCAACATGACCGACGCGTTCGCGCTGCAGCTGACGACGTCGATCTTCGTGGGGCTCATCCTGGCGTCCCCGATCTGGCTCTTCCAGATCTGGCGCTTCATCGTCCCTGGCCTCACGCAGAAGGAGAAGCTGGTCTCGCGGCTGTTCGTCGTGGCGGCGGTCCCGCTCTTCCTCGCAGGCTGCTTCTTCGCGTTCATCATGGTGCCGAAGGCCGTCGCGGTCCTCCTCGGCTTCACGCCGGTGGGCGCCTACAACCTGCAGGACGGCTCGCAGTACCTCAACTTCGTCCTCAAGTTCATCGTCGCGTTCGGCTGCGCGTTCCTGCTCCCGGTCTTCCTCGTCGCCCTCAACCTCATCGGCGTCCTCTCGGCGCGCTCGATGCTCAAGGGTTGGCGTCCGGCCGTCATGATCATCCTGGTGTTCGCCGCCATCATGACGCCGACGCCCGACGCCTACACGATGCTCTTCCTCGCGAGCCCGATGGTGCTGCTCTACTTCGCCTCGGTCGGCCTGGCGTTCCTCTTCGACCGCCGCAAGGAGGAGCACAAGCCCGACTGGCTGGACGTCCCCGACGACCGGCCGTCCCCCCTGTAGGTTTCGGGTGTGCCCCAACGCGTCGCCCTGATCGTCAACCCCACGTCGGGCAAGGGCGTCGGGCGGCAGCTGGGCGCCCAGGCCCGACGGCTGCTGGCGGAGGCAGGTCACGACGTCGTCGATGTCTCCGGCGAGACGTACCAGCAGGCCCGGTCGCAGGCCTTGGCCGCGGTCTCCGAGGGCGTCGACACGGTGGTGGTCGTCGGCGGCGACGGCATGGTCCACCTCGGCGTCAACGTGTGCGCCGGCTCCTCGACGCGGCTCGCGGTGGTGGCGGCCGGCACCGGCAACGACTTCGCCCGCAACCTGGGCCTGCCGGTGCGTGACGCCACGGCCGCCGTGTCCCTGCTCACCGACGGCTGCACCCGTGAGGTCGACCTCGGCCGCGTGAGCCACGGCGTCGCGGGCGAGAAGTGGTTCGGCGGGGTGCTGGGAGCCGGGTTCGACGCGGTCGTCAACGCGCGCGCCCAGCGCATGACGTGGCCGCGCGGCCAGATGCGCTACAACCTCGCGGTGCTGCGTGAGCTGCCCGTGTTCCGTCCCATCCCGTATGCCGTCGAGCTCGACGGGCACCGCACCGAGACCAGGGCCATGCTGGTGGCCGTGGCCAACACGACGAGCTTCGGTGGCGGCATGCGCGTCTGTCCCGACGCCGACGTGGCCGACGGGCTCTTCGACGTCATGATCGTCCACGCGCTGTCGGTCCCGGCCTTCCTGCGGGTCTTCCCCAAGGTCTACTCCGGCTCGCACACCACCCATCCGGCCGTCGAGATCCGTCGCGCCCGGCGAGTTCGCTTGGAGGCGAGAGGTATCCAGTCCCAAGCAGATGGCGAGTCGTTCGCCGAGCTGCCCATCGACGCCGAGGTCGTTCCCGGCGCCCTCCGCGTCGTCACCCGTGCGCTCGACCAGCCGGAGGTGGTCGCATGATGCCCTCGTGGCCACGCCTGGCCGAGTTCGCGGCACAGTTCGACTTCCCGCTCGACGACTTCCAGACCGAGGCCTGCAGGGCCGTCGAGGAGGGCCGTGGGGTGCTCGTGGCCGCCCCCACGGGTGCGGGCAAGACGATCGTCGGCGAGTTCGCGGTGCACATGGCACTGGCCACCGGACGGAAGGCCTTCTACACGACGCCGATCAAGGCTCTGTCGAACCAGAAGTACACCGACCTCGTGCGTCGCCACGGCACCGACCAGGTCGGCCTGCTCACGGGCGACGCCTCGATCAACGGCGAGGCCCCCATAGTCGTGATGACGACCGAGGTGCTGCGCAACATGATGTATGCCGGCTCGACCACGTTGCGCGGTCTGGGCTGGGTCGTCATGGACGAGGTGCACTACCTCGCCGACCGGTTCCGCGGAGCCGTGTGGGAGGAGGTCATCATCCACCTGCCGCCCGACGTCAGCGTCGTCTCGCTCTCGGCGACCGTGAGCAACGCCGAGGAGTTCGGTGCGTGGCTCGGTGAGGTGCGCGGCGACACCGAGGTCATCGTCTCCGAGCACCGGCCGGTGCCGCTGTGGCAGCACATGATGGTCGGGCAGACGCTCTTCGACCTGTTCGTCGAGGAGCGCGACGCCGACGAGGACGACGAGCACTTCCGGGCTGCGCCGTTGCACTACTCCGTGAGCGTGAACCCCGACCTCGTCCACGCGATCCGCGGCACCGAGGGTCGAGGGGCGTGGGACTCCCACTGGGTGAGCAACCGCGGTGGCCGCGACAAGGGCCGGCCCAAGGGCGGGCGCGGCGGCCGCGGCGGGGACGACTGGTCGGGTCGGGGCCGCCGTGGCAGCGACGCCGGCAGGGGACGCGGTCCCGGCGGAGGAGACGGCGGTCGCGGATTCGCGCGTGGCGGCAGGCCCGGCGGCGGTGCGACACGCTCCGAGGTCATCGAACGCCTGGAGCGCGAGGGGCTGCTGCCGGCGATCACGTTCATCTTCAGCCGGGCCGGCTGCGACGCGGCCGTCGGACAGCTGCTCTCCAGCGGCATGCGGCTCGTGCCCGAGGCCGAGGGCGAGGCGAACCGCCGCGTCGTCGAGGAGCGCATCCAGGGCCTGGCAGAAGAGGACCTCTCGGTGCTCGGCTACTGGGACTTCGTCGACGGCATCTCGCGCGGCTTCGCAGCCCACCACGCCGGGATGCTGCCGACCTTCCGCGAGATCGTCGAGGAGCTGTTCACCGCCGGGCGCATCCGGGCCGTGTTCGCCACCGAGACCCTGGCCCTCGGCATCAACATGCCGGCCCGCACGGTCGTGCTCGAGAAGCTGGTGAAGTTCAACGGCGAGAACCACGTCGACATCTCGCCCGCCGAGTACACCCAGCTCACCGGCCGAGCGGGCCGCCGTGGTATCGACATCGAGGGCCACGCCGTCGTCATCTGGAACCGGGGGCTCGACCCGGCCGGCGTCGCGGGCCTGGCCTCGACACGCACCTACCCGCTGCGCTCCAGCTTCCGCCCGACGTACAACATGGCCGTCAACCTGGTGCGCCAGTTCGGCCGTGAGAGCGCCCGCGAGATCCTCGAGACGTCCTTCGCGCAGTTTCAGGCCGACCGTGCGGTCGTCGGCTTCGTCCGCACGGTGCGGCGCAACGAGGAGGCCCTCGCCGGCTACGCCGAGCAGATGAGCTGTCACCTCGGCGACTTCGCCGAGTACGCCGCGATCCGCGACGAGATCCGCAGGATCGAGAAGGAGGGCGCGAAGGCGCGGTCGGCGTCAGCCCGCGCCGCAGCAGCGATCTCCTTGGAGTCGTTGCGGATCGGCGACATCGTGCGCATCCCGGCCGGCCGGCACAGTGGGCTCGCGGTCGTCGTCATGCCGAACCGGGGCGGCAAGGGTGAGGCCGCCTCTCCGGCCGTCGTCACCGAGGACCACCAGCTGCGTCGGCTCACGCTCCACGACGTGCCCTCGGCCATCGAGCCGCTGGGGTCGATGCGGGTGCCGAAGCAGTTCAACGCGCGTAACCCCAAGGCCCGTCGCGACCTCGCGGCCACCCTCCGCGCCACGATGCCGCACGACCCGCCGCCCCGCCGGAGGGCGGCCGAGCCCGACCCGTCCGACGACCGTGTCGACGAACTGCGTCGCCGACTGAAGGCACACCCGTGCCACCGCTGCCCCGACCGCGAGAACCACGCGCGCTGGGCCGAGCGCTGGTGGCGGCTGCGGCGCGAGACCGACGGGCTGCAGCGCAAGATCGACGGCCGCACCAACTCCGTCGCCAAGACGTTCGACCGCATCTGCGACCTCCTCGTCGAGATGGGCTACCTCGGTGACGGCGGCGAGTCGGTCACCGCCGACGGCGACCGGCTGCGCCAGCTCTACACGGAGAAGGACCTCCTCGCCGCAGAGTGCCTGCGCGAGGGCACGTGGCGGCGCCTCGACGCACCGTCCCTCGCTGCCGTCGTCTCCACGCTCGTGCACGAGCCGAGGCGCGAGGAGGGTGGCCTCACGCCGCGCTGGCCCAACGACGACGTGCGCGAGGCGTACGACCGGATGATCACGATCTGGTCGGACCTCGAGGACGCCGAGGGCGCCCTGACCCTTCCCCGCACCGGTATGCCGGACGGCGGGATCGCGTGGGCGATGCACCGGTGGGCGAGCGGGCAGCGGCTCGAGGACGTGCTGCGCGGCACCGACCTCGCGGCGGGTGACTTCGTGCGGCGGTGCAAGCAGGTCATCGACCTGCTCGGGCAGCTGACCGACGCGGCCGACCCCGAGCTGTCCACGACGGCCCGGAGGGCGAGCGACGGCGTGCTCCGCGGCGTCGTGGCGGCCGACCGCCTCGACTAGGACCGCCTCGACAGGGAGCTCGCGAATCGTCGAGATCGCCCCTCGTCGGCTACTGTGGGCGGACCGTCGACGTTTTGGTGCTCGTGTTCGCACGCTCGCAGGAACGACCAGCGAGCGCAGTTTCTTCAGGTCTGAAGGGTTGCGCCTTTCGACACGGGGCCTCCCGACCGGGTGGCCTCACCTCTCAACCTGAAGGAGCCAGTCATGGCGCAGGGTACTGTCAAGTGGTTCAACTCGGAGAAGGGCTTCGGCTTCATCGCCCCGACCGAGGGTCCCGATGTCTTCGTTCACTACTCGGAGATCCAGGGCAACGGCTACCGCAGCCTCGAGGAGAACCAGGCCGTCGAGTTCGACGTCGAGCAGGGCCCCAAGGGCCCGCAGGCGATGCGCGTCCGCGCTCTCTGATC
>JABFXB010000374.1 GCA_013361975.1 Dermatophilaceae bacterium | reverse complement strand
GACCGGGTGGTCGTACTCGGCGACCTGCCGCATCCGTGGAAGCGGGGGATCGACAGTCCGGTGTAACCGGCCAGCTCGCCGCCGGCCTCCACCGCCCACAGTCCGAAGCCGTGCGCCTCGAAGTGCCGCTCGATCCGGTCCACGAAGGCGTCGGACCCGGCGCGCGTGAGCGGTGCCGGGAAGTGCTTCATCACCTCCGGGTCGGCGTTGATCGCGGCGAAGGGCGCGCGGTCGTGGTCCGTCCAGCCACGCAGCAGCAGCCGTTCGGTGCGGATGACCGGGACCGCCACTAGTAGTCGGCCCCCCGGCGCCAGGCCATCTCCTGCAGCTCGAAACCGTTGCCGTCGGGGTCGGCGAACTCGGCCCCCCGCACGCCACCACCGAAGTCGTGGATGTCGCCGACTTCGACACCGCGGTCGATGAGCTCGGCACGGGCGTGCTCGATGTCCTCGACGACAAGGTGCAGGCCCCGGACGCTGCCCGGCTCGCCGGCATACACGTCGAGCCCGGTGCCGAAGCCGACCGAGCAGCCCGACCCGGGCGGCGTCAGCTGCACGACCCGGACGCCCTCGGCGGGACTCACGTCGACGTCCTTGGTGAACCCGAGCCGGCCCTCGTAGAACTCGATGGCTCGGTCCACGTCCGAGACCGGCAGCGGGATCAGCTCCAGCTTCAGCTTCATCAGGTCACACTCCCTTCGCCTCGTCGATCCCAGCGCATCCTGCCCCAGCGCCCCTCTTTCCGGGCCACCACGACACAGTAGGTCGGAAAGGGGCGGTCGCGCCCAGCACGTCACGCGGCTGGTCGACACACTTGCTGTGTCTCGCGGGACCGGCGAATCACTGAGCGTCGGACCTCGATCAGGGTGCTGGGCATCGGGCTCAGGCCTGGGCGCGCAGGTAGCGCCCGAAGTGAGGCACCGTGAACGCGATGAGGCCCCGCTCGCCGGAGTAGATGAGCCCCTTCTTGATGAGGGCGTCGCGGGCGGGCGAGAGCGACTGGGGCTTGCGGCCCAGCACGTCGGCGACGGCCGAGGTCGGCACCGCCTCGCGCTCCTGCACCCCATCGCGTTCGTATGCCGTCCAGCCCGGCTCGCCACCGTCGTCGCCTCGCGAATCAGGCTGCGCCTCAGACGGGTTCACGATCGCCGCATCGGCCATGGCGCGGAGGTACTCGCGCTCGGCCGGCGTCGCCCGCTCGAAGCGTGAGCCGAAGAAGCCCACCGCCAGCTCCGACTCGGCCTCGGGCACGGCGACACGGATGTCCTGCGCGGTCACCGGTGACGAGGGGGCGACGTCCCACACGACCTTGCCGTACGCCTGGATGAAGTAGGGGTAGCCGGCGGTGACGGCATACATCTCGTCGAGCGCCTCGGACGTGAAGTCGCAGCCCTCCTCGGAGGCGGGGCCGACGAGGGCGTGGTCGGCGGCGTCGCGTGGCAGGCGGTCGATGCGCGAGTAGCGGAAGAGCCTCTCGGAGTAGGACTTCGACGCCGACAGCACCGCGGGGAGGTGGGGCAGCCCGGCGCCGACGACGATGACCGGCAGGCCCGACTGCGAGATCTCGTGGCACGCCGCGCAGAGGGCCGAGACGTCCTCGGGGTCGAGGTCCTGCATCTCGTCGATGAAGAAGGCGACGCCCTTGCCGACGTCGGCGGCGAGGCCGCCGATGTCGGTGAAGAGCTCGACGAGGTCGATCTCGATGTCGCCGGAGTCTGCCCTGCCCGAGACGGCAGGCACGTCGATGCCGGGCTGCCACCGGTCGCGCAGCTTCGCCCCGTTCGGGGCCTCGCGCAGCGCGAAGGCCTTGATGATGCCCAGCACCTGGTCGACGTCGTCGGGGCGGGGATGGCCGAGCTCGCGCACGGCCTGATGGGCCGCGGCGGCGAGCGGTCGACGCAGCCGCTGGTCGGGACGCGCCTCGAACTTGCCGGTGCCCCAGTCGGCGCGCACCGCCGAGGAACGCAACGCGTTGAGCAGCACCGTCTTGCCGACACCACGCAGGCCGGTGAGCACGATGGAGCGCTCGGACCGACCGCGGGCGATGCGCTCCAGCACGACGTCGAAGGTGCGCAGCTGCTCGTCACGGCCGGCGAGCTCGGGCGGGCGCTGGCCCGCGCCCGGGGCGTACGGGTTCGTGATCGGGTCCACGATCGGAGGCTATACGTCCCTCTACCCCTGATCCGAGACATCCGCAGAGAGCGTCATCGGCGCGTCGCGACATGGCGGAGCCGTGCACCGTCTCAATGGAATCCGAAGTGATTTGATTCGGATTCAAGCGAATTCGGACATGAAAAAGCGCCGTTCCGCACGGTCAGGGGTGGTCATGCGGAACGGCGCGTTGCGACTATAACGCCCCCCGGGGCACCGCGGTCAACTGATCGACGAGATTGCGAAAACTTCGTCGGGAGAGGCGATGGCGTCCTGCTCGGCGACGAGCAGCATCTCGTCGGAACCGTTCGCGTGCGTGCGCTCGAGGACGGCATACATGGTGGCGGCCGTGCGGCTCAGGGCCGCCTCGGGGCCGTCGGTCAGGTAGTGCGCGAGGAAGACCGCGGCGGTGACGTCGCCGCCGCCGCGCACTGTCATCGGCAGCATGGGCGTCGTCACGAGCCAGGCGTCCTCGGCCGTGACGCAGGCCATCTGGATCGAGCCCTCGGGCGTGTCCGCGGTCAGGGCGGAGGTGACGAGGACGACCTTCGGCCCCCGGTGGACGAGCTCGCGCGCGGCCGCCACGAGGTCGGCCTGCGAGGTCACCTGCCGACCGACGAGGAACTCGAGCTCGAACTGGTTGGGCGTGACGATGTCGGCCCTGGGCACCACGTGGTCGCGCATGTACTCGGGGATGCCCTCGCGCACGAAGAAGCCACGCCCCACGTCGCCCATGACCGGGTCGCAGCAGTAGACGGCGGCGCGGTTCGCCTCCTTGACGCGCGCGACCGCGTCGAGCACGACCTCACCCACGGCCTCGGCGCCCTGGTAGCCCGAGAGCACCGCGTCGATGGCGGGGAACGCGCCACGCTCCTCGACCCCGTCGATGACCGCCGCGACGTCGGCGGGGGCGATGAGCGGCCCACGCGTCGAGCCGTAGCCCGTGTGGTTGCTGAAGGTGACGGTGAGCACCGGATAGACCTCGTGGCCGAGCCGCTGGAGGGGGAAGACCGCGGCCGAGTTGCCGGCGTGGCCGTAGGCGACGTGGGACTGGATCGACAGGATCTTCACCCGCCCACCCTAGTGGCTTGCAAACATGCAGTAGTTCTAGTCATAATCAAACTATGTTGTGGCAGGTGGACCCGACCTCGAGCACGCCGCTGCACGTCCAGGTCGCGGCGTGCGTGCGGCGCGAGATGGCTGCCGGCCGCCTCGAGCGCGGCGACCGGCTGCCGTCGGCGAAGGAGGTCGCCGGCGTGCTCGACGTCAACCTCCACACCGTGCTGCGGGCGTACCAGTCGCTGCGCGACGAGGGACTCATCGACCTGCGCCGCGGGCGCGGCGCCGTCGTCACCGCGACCGACCCCGCGGCCGACGCGCGCCTGCGTTCCCTCGTGGCCGACCTCGTGGCCGAGGCCCGACTCACCGGCACGACCCGGCACGACCTCACCCGACTGATCGAGAGCGAGTTCCAGCGATGACCACGCCAGCAGTCACCAGCGCCTCCGCCGGCGCAGACCGGCGACCGACCCACGCCCTCGTCGCGAGCGCCCTCGTCGGCCCGCTGCTCACCGCGGCCGGTCTCCTGCTGACGTATGCCGTCCACGACCGCCTGCCCGCCAGCCTCGCCCTGCACTGGGGACCGGACGGCCGGCCCGACCGGTTCGCCTCGCTGACCGAGGCCGTGGTCACCGCTTCGCTCATGACGGCGCTGCTCCCGATGCTCTTCGTCGTCATCGGTGCGGCCTGGCACCCGAGCGCCCGCGGCCCGCTCGCCGGCTTCAGCGGGGCGGTGGCCGTCTTCCTCGGCGGCCTGCTCTTCGGCAGCCTCACCTCCCAGCGACCGGGCCTGGTGGCCCGGGTCTTCCCGACCGTCTGGCTCGTGCCGACCCTCGTGCTCGCCGTGGCCGTGGGCGTCGCGCTCTGGCGGTGGGGACACCTGCCTCCTCCGGCGCTCGACGGCGCACCGCGACACCTTCGGACCGGTGCCCTGCGCCTCGACGTTCCCGACACGACCCGCCTCGCGTGGACCGGCCATGCCGCCCTGCCCGACGTCGGCATCCTGCTCGTCGTGCTGCTCGCCGTCACCCCGCTCGTCGTCGTCGCCGTCCTCGGGGTGCCGTGGCTGCTCCTGCTCGCCGTGGCGATCGCGGCCCTCCTCGTGCTCACCGGATCCGCGCGGGTCGCCGTCGACGCCGACGGGCTGCGGGTCACGAGCCTCTTCCTCACGTGGAGCCGGGTGCCGCTCGAGCGGGTCGCCGAGGCGCGCACCGGCACCGTGTCGCCGCTCCGCGAGTTCGGCGGCTACGGCTGGCGCATCGGCAAGGACGGCAGCCGGGGCTTCGTCACCCGCTCGGGTGAGGCCCTCGTCGTCGAACGCGTCGGCGAGCCCCCCGTCGTCGTCACCGTCGACGACGCCGCGGAGGCTGCCGCCGTGCTGAACACCCTCGCGTCGCGCCGGTCGTGACTCTCACCATCGACCTCTCACCGCGGACTCCGTGTCACGATGAGGACATGAGCATTCCCACGACCACCGTGTCCGCGCTGCCCGACGACGCCGTCCTCGTCGACGTCCGCGAGGACGACGAGTGGGCCGCGGGCCACGCCCCCAACGCCATCCACATCCCGCTCGGCGAGCTGCCGGGCCGTCTCGACGAGCTGCCCGACACCGACGACACCGTCGCCGTCGTGTGCCGCATGGGCGGTCGCTCGGCCCGCGCCGTCCAGTGGCTCGTCCACCAGGGCTACGACGTCACCAACGTCGAGGGCGGCATGCTCGAGTGGCAGCGTGCCGGCAAGCAGCTCTCGGCCGACGGCGAGCCGAACATCATCTGATGAACGAGCACGATCGCTACCGGGACGGCGACCCCGACGGCGCGGACGGGCTCGACCCGACGCAGGACACCTGGTCGGCCTGGCTCCCCCAGCTCGACGGGCCTGCGAGCGGGCCTGCGAGCGGGCCTGCGAGCGCACCGCCCCCGAACCCCACGTCGCCGCTCCCCCAGGCGAGCGGGCCGCAGCCCGCACCCGACCCCGTGCCGTCCCCGGTGCCACCGCCCGCACCCTCGGCGCCGCTCCTTCCGTATGCCGCCACTCCGCCCTGGGCGGATCCGCCGCGGGTTGGGCCGCCCCCCACGACCTACTTCGGGTGGGCCGTCGTGTGCGCGATCTGCTGCTTCATGCCGCTCGGAGTCGTCGCGGTCGTCAAGGCGCTCCAGGTGAAGCCGCGCTGGCTCCAAGGTGACTGGATCGGCGCCGAGAAGGCCTCACGTGCGGCGAAGAGGTGGTGTCTCGTCGCCGCCGCCATCTGGCC
>JABFXB010000184.1 GCA_013361975.1 Dermatophilaceae bacterium | reverse complement strand
CGGCGACGTGCTCGGGGTGCCCTTGGACGTGCCGGTCGAGCGCAGGCCGGGCCGCGGCTACCTGGTGCTCGACGGCACCGCGCAGCCCGTCCAGGTGGGCGTCGTGAGCGCCGTGGGCGTCGCGGGTGTCGGAGATCCTGCGGCCCGGCAGGGCTCCAGCGGGCCGACGACCCCACCGGAACCGGCGCTGCCGCTCTGAGACCGCGGCCGGCACCGACAGGTTCACCGGCTCCGGGGACCGGGCACCCCTGCCGTCGGGCGTGCCGCTCTGCCAGTGTTTCCCCCAACACCCGGCCCGAGGAGGACCACGATGGCGCGCCGTGCCCGAGAGATCACCCTGCGCTTCCTCGCGGCGCCCACCGACGCGGGCTACTCCGGCACGGTCGGCGGCGGACGGGTGCTCGAGTGGATCGACAAGGCCGGCTACGCCGCGGCCGCAGGGTGGAGCGGCACCTACAGCGTCACGGCATACGTCGGCAACGTGCGCTTCTCGCGGCCGGTCGAGGTCGGTGACCTCGTCGAGGCCACCGCGCGGATCGTGCACACGGGCACCACGAGCATGCACATCCTCGTGACCGTCGCAGCCGGCAACCCCAAGGACGTCGACGTGCAGCCGACGACCGACTGCATCATGGTCTTCGTCGCCGTCGACGAGAACGGCAAGCCGACCCCGGTGCCGCAGCTCGTCGCCGAGGACGAGCACGACCGCGAGTGGCAGGAGAGCGCCGTCCGGCGGATCGCCCTGCGCAGCGAGATCGCCGACGCCATGGCGGCCCAGACCTACAGCGAGGCCGGCACGGCCCCGCGGGTCGTGCTGCGCTTCCTCGCCGCCCCGACCGACGTCAACTGGGGCGGCAAGGTGCACGGCGGCATCGTCATGCGCTGGATCGACGAGGCCGCCCACGTGCTCGCCACCCAGTGGACCGGCTCGGCGGCCAACGTCGCGGTCTACGCGGGCGGGGTGCGCTTCTACCGGCCGCTGCGCATCGGCCACGTCGTGGAGGTCGAGGCCCGGCTGCTGCTGACGGGCACGTCGAGCATGCACATCAGCGTCCACGTGCGGTCCGGCGACCCCGCGACGGGCGAGCTCGCGCTCACCACCCACTCGCTCATCGTCTTCGTGCCCCTCGACGACGACGGCAACGCGGTGCCCGCCAGGCCGTGGACCCCGGTGAGCGACGAGGACGTCGCGCTCCGCGACCACGCCCTCGCGCTGGTGCAGATGCGCAACCGGGTCGACGCCGAGCGCCACATCCCCTAGCCGGGTGGTCGGCAGCCAAGCGGACAGCCGGAGCTCACCGCACGACCACCGCGGCACCACCGGTGGGAGCCTCGCGCGCGCCTGGCGTGGGCCCGGCCCCTCGGGGGTGGCTGGGGCCTTCGCGCATCCTGGGCAGCCCGCGGCCGTATGCCGTCCGGCTCAGCGGGTGCGCGTCGGCAGGTGGGTGCGTGGAGCCATGCGCGGCCCGCGCCGCGGTCGGCGCTGGCCGGCCATCCCGAGCAGCTGCTGCACCCGGAAGCGGTGCCCGCGGTAGGGCTCGAGCAGCTCGGCGAGACCGTCGTCGTCGACCGGTGCTCCGGTCAGCGCCCAGCCGATGTCCTTGGCGACGTGGTAGTCGCCGAACGAGACCGAGTCGGCGTCGCCGAGCGCGCGCTGCGACACCTCGGCGCACGTCCACACCCCGACGCCCGGCAGGGCGCGCAGCCGCCGGTGCGCCTCCGCGAGCGACGCCCGAGCACCCTCCTCGAGCCGGCCGGCATACCCTGCGGCCCGCACGACGGTGCGCGACCGCGCCCCGTCGACCGAGGCCTGCAGCCACGCCCACGAGGGGATCGCCGCCCAGCCGGCGGGCGTCGGCGGCGCCATGAGCCCCGGGAACGGGCCCGGCGCGACCTCGCCGAAGCGCCGCACGAGCTTGCGGTAGCCGGCGAAGGCCTCCTGACCCGTCACCTTCTGCTCGATGACCGCCGGCGCCAGGGCGTCGAAGACCAAGCCGGAGCGCGGCACCCGCCAGTGCGGGAACCTGCGCCACGCCTCCACGACGGGTTCGTGGTGCGGCACGAAGCCGGACGGGTCGTCCTCGTCGCCGAGCAGCGCCGGCACCGACTCGAGCAGCCACGGCCCGCCGGGGCCCCAGGCCTGCGCACTGACCTCGGAGTCGCCCGGCCGGCACACGAGGTGCAGGGTGCCGACGCCTTCCGGCGTCTGGACGGCGCGGGTCGCCGTGCCGTCGTGGCCGAAGCGCGACGTCGGGTCGCCGCCCCCGCGTCGGAACGCACCGAGCTGGCCACGCAGGGCGATCTCGCGCTCGCTGCGCCAGACCCTGGTGACGGGTTGGGTCACGGGTGCGGTCATCACAACATCCTCGCTTACACTCGCCTCGGTCGTTGAACGAGACGACAACGGCCCGTCGGCACGCGCAACTCACACCTGCACCGCCCGACCTCAGCCCCGCCGGTCGCCCCGACCGGCAGACCGAGAGCCCCACAGGAAGAGGAACGATGGCCCGCGAGACGAGCCGAGACCGCCGCGAGCGCGTCGCCCAGATGCAGGCAGCCCAGAAGAGGGCCGAGCGGCGCCGGCTCTTCGTCGTGATCGGCGCGTGCGTCGCCGTCATCGCGATCATCGGCGGCGCCGTCGCGTGGGCGATCATCGGCGAGCAGAACAAGAAGAGCGAGGCCCTGCAGAGCATCAGTGGCGACATCGCGGCCGCTGCGTGCGACCCCGTCACCGACGACGCCGCGAGCGGCTCCAGCGACCACGTCGGCCCGGGCACGAACCAGGCGAACGTCACGAAGATCAAGTACTCCACCGTGCCTCCGTCGAGCGGCCAGCACTTCGCCGTGCCCGCCGTCGACAAGCGCCGGGTCTACACCGTCGCCGACGCCCCCAGGATCGAGACCCTCGTGCACAACCTGGAGCACGGCTACACGATCCTCTGGTACGACCGCTCGGTCGAGAAGGAGCAGGCCGCGAGCTTCGAGGCACTCAGCACGAAGATCAACGCGATGAAGGAGTCGGCCAACAAGTTCATCATCAGCCCGTGGGACCCGGCCTACGGCGCCTTCCCCGAGGGCAAGAAGTACGCCCTGTCGCACTGGTCCGCCGACTACGACCAGGCCAGCGGCAAGGTCTCGAACCAGAAGGGCCACCGCCAGCTGTGCGGCGGTCTCAACACGACCGTCGTCGAGGACTTCGTCAAGAAGTTCCCGTGGAGCTCGGCCCCCGAGCCCGGCGCCGCCTGACGCCCCGCTCCTCCCCTTTCACCCGAGGGCCCCGGTCGCGACCGGGGCCCTCCGTCGCCTTCGGTTCCCCCGCGCCGGGAACAGCCGTGCATTCGCGATGGTTGTCGTTTTCATGACGATCACCGGCGAGTACGTCCCGAGCCCGAGCGACTGGGTGCGCAAGCAGGTCGAGGAGATCGAGCGCACCGGCACGACCGACTCCGTGCAGATCATGGACCGGCCCGTGGTGCTGCTGACCATGCGCGGGAAGAAGAGCGGCAAGGTGCGCAAGGTGCCGCTCATGCGCGTCGAGCACGAGGGCGACTTCGCCGCCGTCGCGAGCAAGGGCGGCGCGCCGGAGCACCCGAAGTGGTACCGCAACCTGCAGGCCCACCCCGAGATCGACCTCCAGGTCGGCACCGAGACGTGGCCGGCGCGGGCCCGCGAGCTGTCGGGCGACGAGCGCGAGCAGTGGTGGGAGCGGTGCGTCGCGGCCTACCCGCCGTACGCGGAGTACCAGACGAAGACCGAGCGGCTCATCCCGGTCTTCGTGCTCGAGCGCGCCTGAGGGCCGCCCCTCAGACCGACAGGTCGTCGACCTGCTCGGACTCGGACTGCCGCTGCCTGAGCAGGTGGTGCGACCGGGCGTACAGCCAGCCACCGAGCGCGGCGAGCACGTCGACGACGGTGACGATGAAGCGCGACATGATCGCCACGGCGGCCGCGGCGGGTGTCGGGATCGCCGTCGACAGGATCAGCGTGAGCAGCCCCTCGCGGGCACCGAGGCCGGCGGGCAGGATCACGGTGAGCATGCCGAGCGACACCGACAGCGCGTAGCCCGTCATCGCCGCCGTCGTGAGGTCGGGGTGGGCGCCGTCGCCGGCCACGGCCCGCGCGAGCAGCAGCGTGTGCACGCCGAAGGCGACCCACACGAGCACGAAGAGCGCGACGGCCTGCAGCACGGCGCGGCCGGAGAGGTCGTGCTCGAGCGGCTCGCGGCGCAACGTCTTCAGCGTCCACGCGATGAGGGCGTTGAGCAGCCGTGGCACGCAGAGCACGACGAGGATCGGGATGCCGAGCAGCAGCCACCAGTCGAAGCCTCCGGAGGTGCGCGTCAGCAGGTAGGAGGCGGCCGGCAGCCCGACGAGGAAGCCGGTGGCCAGCGCGAGACCGAGGGCCAGCAGGCCGGTCACCGCGGTGCGCCGGCGAGGCACCTTGAGGGCGCTCGCCATGTCGGCCTGCACCAGCACCGACCAGAGGGAGCCAGGGAGGTACTTGCCGAGCTGCCCGACGAAGTAGACGCCTGACGCGGGCGCGAGGTGCAGGTCGGAGCCGAGGTCGCGCAGCAGCGTCTTCCAGCCGATCATCGTCAGCCAGGTGCCGGCCGCGGCCGCCAGCGTCGACCAGGCGAAGGTCGACCACGAGATCTTGTCGAGGTGGACCGACATGTCGGCCCAGTTGCGGACAACGGCGTAGACGACGGCCGCGAGGGTGATGACGGCGATGCCGACACGCAGGACGGTGATGAGCTTCTGTCGGGTCATGTCGTCACCATCATCGCAGTCTCCGCCGGCACCTCAGCGCCGACGCAGGGTCAGGCGCACGAGGCCGTATGCCGCGTCGTCGGCCCGGGCCCGCGCCGCCGCGTCGCGCATGCGGGCGTTGACGTCTCCGTCGAGGTCACCGACGAGCACGAAGCCGAGGTCGTGCGCCCGCGCCAGGATGCCGCGCACGTCGGCCGGCCCGACCGCTCCCTCGGCCGCCCGTGGCCCGATCGGGATCGTCACGACGAGCAGGCCACCGGAGCGCAGCGCCCAGGACGCCTGCTCGAGCACCTGGTCGACGTCGCTTCCGTCGCAGCCGTCGGGGTGGATCCGAACGATGACGTCGAGCGAGCCGGTGTCGACGTCGAGCGCCGCGACGCTCGGGTGGCTCCCGGTGAAGTCGATCTCGACCGGCGCGAAGCCGACCGCGCGCGCCCAGCGCGACAGCAGCGAACGGGTGCCTCCCTCGTCGACGATGACGGCGCTGCGCCGGCCGTCGTCACGCACGCGGACGATCGCGGCGAGCGCCCCGAGCGCCGCCCAGGCCGAGACGCTGTCGAGCGACCGCGGCAACCCGAGCAGGCGGGCGAGCCGGCGGGCGTCGTCGGCCTCGTCGGGCTCGCCGAGCACGTCGGTGGCGAGCACCCAGTCGGGGAGGTCGTCGGGTCGCAGGACGACGAGCGGTCGGCGCGAGGCCAGGGCCTGCGATGCCGTGCGGCGCGCACGCCCGGCGATGC
>JABFXB010000562.1 GCA_013361975.1 Dermatophilaceae bacterium | reverse complement strand
CTGGAGCACGGTCGTGGCCGGCGTGAAGTTGAAGATGCCCTTGAGCAGGGCGGCGTACCAGCTGCTCGGGTCGATCGTCGCGCTGACGTCGAAGGCGAGGGTGGTCAGGCCGGGGAGGAAACGCGCCTCCTGCAGGTCGTGGAGGCCGTAGGCGAGGATGCCTGCCGCGACGAGGACGAGCAGGATGCCGGTCCAGCGGAAGAACTTCGTGAGGTTGATCTGGACGGCGCCGCGGTAGATGAGCCAGCCGAGCACGACCGCGCCGGCGAGGCCGACGACCCAGCCGATGAGCGGCTGGTTGTTGCCCTGGCCGGCGGCCTCGGTGGTGGCGTAGAAGAAGATCGCCGTCTCGAGGCCCTCGCGGCCGACGCCGAGGAACGCGACGAGCGCGATCGCGACCGGGCCCAGGTCGAGGGCTCGGTCGAGCTTGCCCTTGAGCTCGCCGGAGATGGTGCGCGCGGCGGACTTCATCCAGAAGACCATGAAGGTCACGAAGACGACGGCGATGATCGAGGCGCTGCCGCCGATGAGCTCCTGCGCCTCGAAGGTCAGCTGCTTGGTGCCATAGGTGAGCAGCGCGCCGAGCGCCACGGAGAGGCCGACCGCGATGCCGACGCCGGTCCAGACGTGGCGCAGCGCCCACCGGCGGTCGGTCTTGACGAGGAACGCGACGAGGATGACGACGACGAGCGCCGCCTCCAGACCTTCGCGCAGTCCGATGAGCGCGTTGCTCGCGAGCACGGTGCCTCTCCTCTTCCCAGACTTCTTCCAGCATTTAGGTCACGAAAACGTGCCCGAAATGAGCAAAGCACAGGTAAGCCTTGCCTAACAAGCCGGGGGTGGTGCGAGAGTCCACCCATGAGCGCCGACGTGTCTCCGCCCAGCCCGTTCAGCGGCTTCCCCACCGGCTCGCTCGGCTTCTACGCCGGGCTCGAGGCCGACAACTCGAAGGCGTACTGGGCCGACCACAAGGCGCAGTGGGAGACCGAGGTGCGCCAGCCGATGCTCGCCCTCGCCGACGCGCTCGAGGACGAGTTCGGCGAGGCGAAGCTCTTCCGCCCGAACCGCGACATCCGCTTCAGCTCCGACAAGTCGCCGTACAAGACACACCAGGGGGCGTTCGTGGCCGCCGAGCCCGGTTCGGGCTACTACGTCGAGATCAGCGCCGCGGGACTCCGGGCCGGTGGCGGCTTCCGCGCCCACTCGACCGCCGAGACGGCGCGCCTGCGCCGGGCCGTCGACGCGCCCGCGAGCGGACAGCAGCTCGAGTCGCTGCTCGACGACCTGCGGCGCAAGCACTTCGAGGTGCAGGGCGAGAAGGTCCGCACGACGCCGAGGGGGTATGCCGCCGACCACCCACGCATCGAGACGCTTCGCCACAAGGAGCTCATGGTCATCCGCGACTTCGGCGACCCCGACTGGCTCCCCACGAAGCGCACGCTCACCCGCGTACGCGACACGTGGCGGGCGGTCCGGCCGCTCAACGAGTGGATGGCCGAGCACGTGGGTGGGGCCTGAACCTCGCGTCGGGACGAACGACAAGGCCCGGCCGGCACTAGGGTCCGACTGTGACTCGAACCAGCCGACCCGCCCGACCTGCCGACGCGCACGTCATCGGAGGCGGCCCGGCGGGCCTCGCAACCGCGGCGGCCCTGCAGCAGCGCGGCCTTCGCGCGGTCGTGCTGGAGCGCAGTGACTCGGTCGGCAGCTCGTGGCGCGGCCACTACGACCGGCTGCACCTGCACACCCCGCGCGAGCTTTCGGGTCTGCCCGGCCTGCCGATCCCCCGCGAGATGGGTCGCTGGGTCTCGCGCGACGACGTCGTCCGCTACCTCGAGCTGTATGCCGCCCACCACGAGCTCGACGTACGCCACGGCGCCGAGGCGGCTCGCGTCGACCGCACCCCCGACGGTCGTTCGTGGACGGTGACGCTCGCCGACGGTTCTTCCGTGACCGCGCCGTACGCCGTCGTCGCGACGGGCTTCAACCACACGCCTCGCGAACCCGACGTCCCGGGGCTGCACGACTTCTCAGGCGAGGTCGTGCTCGCCCGCGACTACCGCAACGGCGCGGCATACGCCGGCAAGGACGTCCTCGTCGTCGGCACGGGCAACACGGGCACCGAGCTCGCCGTCGACCTTGCGGAGCACGGTGCCGCACGGGTGCGGATGGCCGTGCGGACCGTCCCTCACATCCTGCGTCGCAACCGCGGACCCGTGGCGGCGCAGTACACCGGCATCGCGGTGCGTCGCCTGCCGACTGGTCTCGTCGACCGGGTGGCGCCGCTCGTCGAGCGGCTGCAGACGCCCGACCTGTCGGACCACGGGCTGCCGCGACCCGACACCGGCCTGCTGACGCGCGTCGAGCGTGACAACGCGATCCCGGTGCAGGACGTCGGCATCATCGACGCGGTGCGGTCGGGCGCCGTGGAGCCCGTCGCCGCACTGACCTCGATCGAGGGCGACACCGTGGTGCTGGCCGACCGCTCGCGCATCCGGCCCGACGTCATCGTGCTCGCCACCGGCTACCACCAGGGCCTCGAGCCACTTCTCGGACACCTCGGCGTGCTCGACGGCAAGGGGCGCCCGGTCGAGCGCGGCGGCCGCACGGCCCGCGGCGCCAAGGGTCTCTGGTACACCGGCTACACGAACCCGATCTCCGGAATGCTTCGCGAGATCAGCATCGACGCCCGCAAGATCGCCCTCTCCATGGCGATGACCAAGCGCCGTGAGATGAAGGCCTTCCGCAAGGCCTCCTGACCCGCGCACGTCGGAAAGTGAGCACTCGACTGGTGTGAGAAGTCGAGTGCTCAGTTCCCCACACGCCCGAGCGGTCGAGTGCTCGGTCGCACGTCGGAAAGTGAGCACTCGACTGGTGTGAGAAGTCGAGTGCTCAGTTCCCCACACGCCCGAGCGGTCGAGTGCTCGGTCGCACGTCGGAAAGTGAGCACTCGACTGGTGTGAGAAGTCGAGTGCTCAGTTCCCGACACCGCCTCACCCACCCAGTAGTTCGCCTCCCGACTGCGTCAGGCACTTGTCATACAAGTTGCTAGCTCATACGATCAGTCGCGTCACCGTCGCCACTGCCCGAGGAACCACCATGACCGCCGACCGCATCCGCCACGTCGCGCTCTCGTCCGTCGTCCTGCCCCTGCCCACCCCGATCAGCGATGCCAAGGTGCTGACCGGGCGGCAGAAGCCGATGACCGAGGTCGTCCTCCTCTTCGCCGAGATCACCACGGAGCAGGACCACAGCGGCACCGGCTTCAGCTACAGCAAGCGCGCCGGCGGCCCGGCCCAGTTCGCCCACGCGAAGGAGGTCGCCGAGGGCCTGCTCGGCGAGGACCCCAACGACATCGCCAAGGTCTACGACAAGCTCCTGTGGGCCGGCGCCTCGGTCGGCCGCTCGGGCGTGGCCACCCAGGCGCTGGCTGCCATCGACATCGCGCTCTGGGACCTCAAGGCCCGCCGCGCCGACCTGCCGCTGTCCAAGCTCATCGGCTCGCACCGCGACTCCGTGCGCACCTACAACACGTCGGGCGGGTTCCTCCACGCCCCGATCGAGGAGGTCAAGGAACGCGCCTCCGAGTCGGTCGCGGCCGGCATCGGCGGCATCAAGATCAAGGTCGGCCAGCCCGACATGAAGGTCGACCTCCAGCGCCTGGCCGCGGTGCGCGAGCACCTCGGCGACGACGTGCCGCTCATGGTCGACGCCAACCAGCAGTGGGACCGCGCGAGCGCCCTGCGGTTCGGCCGCGCCGTCGAGAACCTCGACCTCGTCTGGATCGAGGAGCCCCTCGACGCGTACGACGCCGAGGGCCACGCACAGCTCGCCGCCGCGCTCGACACCCCGATCGCCACCGGCGAGATGCTCTCGAGCGTCGCCGAGCACGTGCGCCTCATCGACGCCCGCGCGGCCGACGTCATCCAGCCCGACGCCCCTCGCGTCGGCGGCATCACGCCCTTCCTGCGCCTCGCCACGCTCGCCGACCACGCCGGCCTGCAGCTCGCCCCGCACTTCGCGATGGAGATCCACCTGCACCTCGCCGCCTGCTACCCGCGCGAGCCCTGGGTCGAGCATTTCGAGTGGCTCGACCCGCTCTTCAACGAGCGCCTCGAGACCCGCGACGGGCGCATGGTCGTCCCCGACCGCCCTGGCCTCGGCTTCACGCTGAGCGAGCAGGCCAAGGCGTGGATCGTGGACACCTACGAGGTCGGCCGCGCCTGACATGGATGGGCGGGCCGGGGTGCGCCGACTAGGTTGGGCGCCGTGACGCCACGTGACGCCGACACCGAGAACCGGTCCGACCGCATCGACCGGGACACCGGCCGCGGCCTGGCGCACGAGCTCGTCGAGAAGCTCAAGGAGCAGATCCTCGCCGGCAAGATGGTGCCCGGCCAGAAGCTGCCGACCGAGGCGTCGCTCGTCGCGGAGTACGGCGTGAGCCGCACCGTCGTGCGCGAGGCGATCTCGCGACTGCAGGCGGCCGGACTCGTCGAGACCTTCCAGGGCCGTGGCTCGTTCGTGCTGGCGCTCCCCGAGACCGAGGGCTTCGCAGTCGGGGCCGAGCGGGTGCGCACCCACCGCGACGTGCTCGACATGATCGACTTCCGCATCGGCGTCGAGAGCGAGACGGCCGGGCTCGCCGCGGAGCGGCGCACCGAGATGCAGCTCAAGGCGATCGAGCGGGCCCTGCGCGACCTCACGCGGGCCGGTGAGAAGCCGAGCGGCGCCGTCGAGGCCGACTTCGAGTTCCACCGCCGCATCGCCCTGGCGTCCGGAAACCGTTTCTACGCAGACCTGCTCGCATCGCTGGGTCCGATGATGATCATGCTGCCGCGTACCCGGCTCGAGGCCGCCTACACCGTCTCCGACGCGACGCACGCGACTCGGGTCTCGCTCGAGCACGAGAACATCTACCTCGCCATCGCACGGGCCGACGGCCCCGCCGCACGCGCGGCGATGCGCCTGCACCTCGCGAACTCCCGGGCGCGGCTCCAGCAGGACTGATCCCCTCGCGTACGCCGACCGTGACGTGCTGGTGTGGTGGCGTGGCGTCAGGCGTGCTCGCCTGCCAGGCGCAGGCCGAAGCCGAGCATCGCCGTCCCCGTGAGCCCGTCGAGCCATCGGCGTACGCCCCGGCGGGTGAGCACCCGACGCGCACGGTGCGCGGCGACGGTGACGACGGCGAGGAAGACCGCCGACACGACGGCGTGCACGAGGGCGAGCGGCACGGCCTCGAGCGCCGACGTCCCGGCCGGCAGGAACTGCGGCAGCACCGCGAGGTAGAAGGCGAGCACCTTCGGATTGGTGATGTTGGACGTGAAGCCCTGCCGCCAGCCGAGCCAGGCCCGGCGCGTGGCGCCTTGGGCGGTGTCGGAGGGAGCTTCGTCGTAACGACCCCGCACCGCAGCGCGCAGTGCCTGCACTGCGAGGTAGAGCAGGTACGCGACGCCGGCCCACTTGATCGTCGTGAACACCGGCTGGCTCGCCACGATGACCGCTCCG